>CAJJNI010000198.1 GCA_905193085.1 uncultured Lachnospiraceae bacterium
AAAAAGTGTATAAGAGATTAAATTTAATTATATTACACCTGAAAAAATGTATAAGAGATTAAATTTAGTAATATTACACCTGAAAAAATGTATAAGAGATTAAGTTTAGTAATATTACACCTGAAAAAATGTATAAGAGATTAAGTTTAGTTATATTATATCTGAAAAAAAGCATATCAGATTATAGTATCGAGAATTGTATATGGAGAGTTGTATAATGAATAATAAAATAAAATGGGCACTGAAAATTATTTTAAGTATTATTTTTATTTTGGGAATATCTGATGCAGAAGCTTCTGCACAGGTAAAGACTTCCGGAAGAATATGGATAGCAGGAGATTCAATTGCTGCTGACCACAGTTATGAAAATGAAGCAGATTATGCAAGATTTGTTCATGGCTGGGGTGAAGTAATCGGGAATTATTTAAATGAAAATGCACAGGTATTTAATATGGCAATTTCAGGTCAGAGTGCAAAATATTTTGTGGAAGAAGACAATTATAAAAAAATAATTGATGGTATTGGAGAGGGTGATTTGCTTCTCATACAGTTTGGTCACAACGATTATAAGAGTGACGGGGTGAATCATTATTCGCTGCCAACATCTACAGAAGGTTCATATAAATGGTATCTTAAAAATTATTATATAGACCCTGCCTTAAAGAAAGGTGCAATTCCGGTTTTATGTACATCAGTTGTCTGTTGTGAATTTGTAGATGGCATAGTAAAAGAAGACCAGCCGCAGAGCCTTTTTGCTGGTGCTATGAGAGAATTGTATAATGAATACAAAGAACAGGGCATAGAAATCGGCTTAATTGATACATATGAGCTTACACAGTCTCAATTAAATATGCACAGTTCAGAGGCTTCTTCATATTATGCCTTAAAATATGACAGAGGAAGAGCAAGTACAAGCCTTGACCATGTGCATTTTTCTGAAAAAGGTGCTGATATGACAGCGCAGATTATAGCGGAAAACCTGTTTGTAATGTATCCTGATTTTAACAGATATAATTCACAGAATTTAACTGATGGCGGAAACGGCACGAAAGAAGAACCTTATCTTATAAGCAGTATGTCACAGTTTTACAGAATACTTCAGGACAACACAAAGAATAATAAAAATGTTTACTGTAAATTGACAAAAGATTTAGACGGAACAGTACAAAATAAAGAAAATGATACGGTATTTTATGCAAATTTTGACGGTGACGGACATGTTATATATAATGCCGCAGGCAGAGCATCTGACTCATTTATTGATAAAAACTATGGTAAGATTACAAATCTGGTTTTACAATATTCACTTCATCATACAAGCGAAAATATACAGTATCCGTTTGTGAAAGAAAATTATGGAACAATAAGCAGTTGCAGTGCAGAAGGCTCTATATGGTATGACTGTTTTCTCAAAGAAAATGAGGAATGGTTTTGTGGTGTGTTTGCAGGTATAAATGAAAAAGATGGCATTATAGAAAATTGTTCTAATAATATAGAAATAACAGTAAACACAGATACACCAAATACTTATCTGGGCGGAATAACCGGAAAAAATAACGGTAAAATCAAGTCATGTACAAATGGCGGAAAATTAAAAATTGATATGACATATTATTCTTCTAAAGATAAGACGAAGTATGAAACTGTAAGCTGTATCAGTGGAGGAATTGCTGCTGTTTCAGCAGATGATGCAGAAGTCACAGAATGTGAATCATCTGTATTACCTTCTGTAATGAGCACTCTTGAAGCTGAAAAAATATTTATTTTGAAAGATTATCTGTTCGTAAAAGATGATTTTGCAGACAGTCAGATATTAAAAGGAGATGCGGATTCTGATGGAAACATAACTCTTAGTGATGTCGCTTTAACATTAAAAGCCGCTCTTGGAATAGACATTGCCACTGAAAAACAGACTGAGGCAATGGATATTGACGGTGATGGCAAAGTCAGTCTTTCAGATACATTGTCCATTCTAAAAGCAGCTCTTTTGATAGCCTGATGTTTTGTGTATTATAAATTCTTTTTCTTATATAAGAAATAAAATGCAGTGCACATAAATACAATAAGATATGCAAGAAGTATTAAAATACTGCTTATTTCAAATGACCCTCCTGCTGATATGGCACGCATTGCTTTGCTTGTCTGTGAAAGTGGGAGGGCATTTATTATTTCTCTGAAACCTGAAGGAATTTGTTCGGTAGAGAAAAAAGTATTGCAAAGATACGACATTGGCATAATTACATAGTTTGAAAAGCGGGGGACATCAGCATGATTTTTAGCATAAAAAGATACAACAACCCCGATTGTTGCAAAAACAGCTCCGTTTAAAAACATAATTAAAAATGAAAAAACATTAAATACAAGCCCTGTTTTAATAGGCATTACAAGAATCATTATAATAATCCCGGCATACAGACCTCTTAAACTTCCACCTATAATCTGACCGACTATAAACTGCCACAGAGGTGTCGGTGAAATCATAACCTGGTCAAATGCTTTTTCATAAAGTCTTTGTACATTTAAGTTTTGTGCTAT
This sequence comes from uncultured Lachnospiraceae bacterium, assembly GCA_905193085.1. Classification (GTDB taxonomy): domain Bacteria; phylum Bacillota; class Clostridia; order Lachnospirales; family Lachnospiraceae; genus CAJJNI01. The sequence continues at coordinate 2,536 of CAJJNI010000198.1, forward strand.
TGCGTTAAAACTTCCATTCATTGTTGTAAGCGAGATTACACCGGGAATAAGAAAATTAAGATACGGTTCTCCGTGGGACATAGTCTGTATTCCCATTCCAAATACAATTAAATACATAAGAGGTGCAATCATTGCTGCCAGCGTTATTTTGTAAAAATCTCTTTTAAATTCAACCCATTTTTCCCATAATACGGTTAATATTCCCATTAGTGTTCTCCTTGCCTTCTGCCAGCATGTTCAATAAATACATCTTCAAGTGTTGTCCTTCTTAAAGATGCTTCTGCTGACAGAGATGAAAGATATTCAATAGCTTCCTGTTTTGTGCTGTAAAATGAACTCTTAATACCGGACGGGTCAGATATATCGACAGCATAAGAACCGAGCTGCTCTATAAGATTTGCCGGTGTATTTATTTCATCAAGTTTTCCTGTATTAAGAAATGCCACCCGGTTGCATAAATTCTGTGCTTCTTCCATGTAATGGGTAGTTAACATAATTGTAAGCTGCTTTTCGTTAAGCTTTCTTAAAAGTGCCCACATCTGTCTTCGTGAAAGTGCGTCCATTCCTGCTGTCGGCTCGTCAAGAAGCAGTATTTCAGGCTCTGTAAGCAGTGCACGGCAAACCATTAATTTCCTTTTCATTCCACCGGATAACTTTCTGACACTTCTTTTTCTGAAATCAATTAAATCGCAGAAGTCTAAAAGTTCTTCTGTCTTTTGGCGTATTTTTTTTACAGGCATAAAATATAGTCTGCCCTGATATTCCATGATTTCGTCCATGTTCATGTCCTGTCTCATTGAGTATTCCTGTGTTATAACACTTATTTTTCGTTTTAATTCAGGATTTTTTCTGGTAAGAGGCTGTCCATTAATTAATATTTTTCCCTCTGTTGGCAGAAGAAGAGTAGATAAAAGGCTGATAGTTGTTGTCTTTCCTGCTCCGTTGGGTCCTAGAAGTCCAAAAAATTCACCTGTTTCAATCGTTAAATTTAAATTATCTACCGCTGTAAAATTATCATATTTTTTTGTAAGATTAATAAGTTCAATCATTTACAATTAGTGCTCCTTGGCAATAATAAGTGAATAGTATCCTGCATCGTCAGGAATTTCATTCACATTGTTATAAATGTGTTCGTCAGGCATTCCACAATTTTCTACCATTTTAACATTGCGTCCGCTCTGGTTAAGAATTCCTTTTACCTGCTGCATCTGGCTTCCTGATTTCATTAAAATATAATTTCCGCTTTCGGTTAGTTTATCGTCAAGCTTATGAACTGCCGGAATGATGTGAAGCGGTTCATTCCATTCTGCAAGAGAAATGTTCATTCGTGCTGCTGCGGCACAGAAAGAAGGTATTCCGCTCACAAGTTCAGTTTTATATCCGTCATTGTCGACTATATGTTGTATATATGAAAATGTAGAATAAATTGTCGGGTCTCCAAGTGTTAGGAAAACAACATTTTTTCCTTTATTTAAATATTTTTCAATTGTCTTTGCGCCTTCAATGTGATTGCGTCTCTGTTCTTCTTTATCAAGAGTCATAGGCATGTAAATAGGAAGAAGTGTTTTATTCTTTAATTCTTCCACAGCACCCGCAGCAATTTTGTATGCAACTGTTTTTGTCGGCTCTTTGCCTGGAACTGCAATAATATCATTATCTTTAATCAGGCGGACTGCTTTTAAAGTCATGAGTTCAGGGTCTCCGGGCCCTACGCCTACCCCATATAAAATTCCATTCATAATAAAACCTCGCTTATTTTTATTCAAAGTGATAATAAGTATACTATTTTTTCTGCATGTTTGCAATAAAAATAAATATACGGTAGTGCATATACAAAATTTATGATACAATGGAGCAGAATTATTAACTTAAAAACAATGATGCCATACGGATTGCTCCGTGCTGCGCTCTCCCGCACTCCTACCCGACATTCGCATATCGTTAAGCTGCCGCTTAACTTTTATGCTCATGCCGGGGCGGGAATCAAGGTCAGTCGCCCACCAGTGAGCAAGCTCACTGTGTGAGACTGACTTTGATAATGTAGTATTATTAATTGTAAATTAAATGATGCCATACGGACTGCTCCGTGCTGCGCTCTCCCGCACTCCTACCCGACATTCGCATATCGTTAAGCT
>CAJJNI010000199.1 GCA_905193085.1 uncultured Lachnospiraceae bacterium
ACAGACTGCACCTAGAATCTTACCGGTTAATGCCGGGTCTTTAGTGCCGAATTTAAATTCTGCTTTTTTAATTTCAGGCCGCATCTTTTTTAACACAAGCAAAAGCCTGTCTTTTACAAATATAACAGAAGCTTTTAGTCTTTCGTCCTGCCAGAGTCTCTTTATTTTGCGGTAATTGCCTTTTATATTTTTAACCGCAGCTTTTAATTTGTTAAATTTCTTTTTTATTTTATCTATTATAGATAATTTCCGCTCTTTGTCATGGTGTTTCTTTTTACTATTCAGATTATTTTTATTATCTGCATTTTCATTATTTGTGCTTATTTTTTCCTGTTTTTTATCAGTATCATTTTCATCAGCCGGATTTTTTCTATCCGGACTTTCATCTGCCCGGCATTCACTTTTGTCATTATTGCCAGAATTCATTTCGTCTGAGTATTTTTCGGCTTCATCAATATCAGCTTTGTCTGCGATATCTTTTACATCACAAATATCAGTTTCAGGTTGTTCTTCTTCTTTTGTAGTTTTTTTTATATCTTTATCTGATTTTTGATTACCTGATTTGATACGAAAACCAAATAATCTTAAATTCCACTTTAATGTTTCATCATAGACTATCCGAAGCCTTAACAGAGCACCTGAATATGTGCACAAAATATCAGATTTAATGTTTATTGTATCAACAGTTTCAGCAATTAATTTAATTCTGTATTTTATTGGAACAAATAATACTGCCAATATAAGAATTAACAAAAGTCCTACAGCGGCCAACAGAAAAATTCCTATTATCTTTAGTATAACCAAGAAAATATGTAACATATTCCCACTCCTGAACTTATTTAACATAACACACATTTACAAATTTAAAAACTGTGTATCAAAGCCATTCCATATCATAATTCATTTCTATACTTTATCACAATTCATTTCTATATTTTTCAAGCAGATATGATTTTATATCTGCATTTCCCGTATTTTTAACAGACTCTTTGACAATCTGTAAAACTATTTCATCTGCACTGTACTGTGATTCAGCTATTCCTATTATTACCATTTTTTTACTGTTATAATACGAATAGCATGCCTTTTGTTTTAGACAACTGCCATTTATAATTTCAAGCTGTGCATTATTTTCTTCAACCGGCAATATCAAAAGATAAACTCCTAAAACTCCTGCCCTGTGATTTATCTTCCACTTTATTCGTATTTTCTTCTTTTCCATTGTGGGAGTAGTATATAAATCTTTTACCCAGTTCATAGGACTTATCAATTCCTTTTCATTTTCACTGCACTTTACGGTTACTGTTATATCTTACCATAAAATTATATTATTTGAAACATTTTTATATAAAAAAATCCGATGAATCAGATTTTCTCATTCACCGGATTTTTTCTTTTTTATGCGTACAACGAACCAGTCCGTACCTGCATGTGGACTGAATGTCGCCGCAGTAACCTTGGAAACTTCTAAAATGTGTTTCTCACATCTTTGTTAATAGATAGTTATTTTTAATTATTCTTTACCTGCCATCTGGCGTTCCTGTGCTTCAATCATTTTTTTAACCATTCCACCACCGATTGAGCCAGCTTCTCTTGAACTTAAATCACCGTTGTAACCTTCTTTAAGATTAACTCCTAACTCTGAAGCTACTTCCATTTTAAATTTGTTCATCGCACCTTTTGCTTCCGGTACATTTACTGTGTTATTTGTTTTTGCCATTTTTAAGCACCTCCGACTTTTTTCAATAGTTTGTCTGCCCCATATACTTTTTGTATTCAGGCTTTTTATGATAAGTTAATTTCTTATCATGTTACTATTATCTCTAAGAAAAAAAAGTTTATGTTGGTAATGAATGGCAAGAGGAAAAGAAAAATATTTACTTAAATCCAACTAAAGCATTAAGCACATCAGTTAAGTCTGCACTGTATCTTTTATCGGCAGTTTCTTTAATTTTAACTGTTATTTTTTTTGCTGAGCCATATTCAATATTTTCAAATTCACTTCTGTATACTTCAACAAGTCCTTTTAAAAATTCTTCTTCATATATTGCATCACTGTCATATAAAAACTTTCCGTCTTCTGCTTTCTGATTAAATTCTTTAACATATTTTTTAACATTTTTATTTGCAAAATCAGAAAATTTTAAAGGATTAACCTTTACAGTAACAGTATATCCATCTTTTGTCTTTTTTGATTTTGTGACTTTAAATTTGCTGTAAGAATATACATCTTTTGCAAATTCACGAAGCAATTCCATACTTGCATCGCTTAAATTTTCCACTCCAAAATAAGCAGCATATACTTCAGCCTGCAAATTTAAATCCTCATTTACAGCTTCATCGACTTCTTCTGTAGAAGTATTAGTATACTTCATATAATCTTTTGTCTCACCATAACATATTGCATTTAATGCAGATTTAACATATCTTTTCGCCGGAAATTTAAATGCAAAAATAAGTACCACCGCCGCTATCACAAGAACAAGCAATACTAAAACCACAAAAATTTTTTTAAGTGATAACTCACCTGTTTTTTTTGTATTATCCATAAATAACGCCTTTTCCTAACTGTTGTGCAGTATTTTTATCTGCAAGAAGCTCAACAAGCTTTAATCCAAAATCCATTGCAGTTCCCATACCGCGGCTTGTTATTATATTATTATCAAAAACTACTGTTTCTTTTAAAACTTCTGCACCCTTTAATTCATCTTCAAAGCCCGGATAGCATACTGCCTTCTTTCCTTCTAAAAGTCCAAGATGACCTAAAACACTCGGTGCTGCACATATAGCTGCAACAAATTTATTATTTTTATTTACACTTTCTACAATTGCAGCTACTTCCCTGCTTGCATCAAGATACTTTGTTCCAGGCATTCCACCAGGCAGAATAATCAAATCAAGCTCTTCTGCTTTTATGTTTTTGATTTGCTCATCAACCATAATTTCTATATTATGTGCACCTTTTACTGTTTTAGCATTATCAACAGAAACAAGTTTAACTTCAATTCCTGCTCTTCTTAACAAATCAACAGGAGTCATTGCTTCTACTTCCTCGAAACCTTCCGCTAATAATATTGCTGCTTTTTTCATAATACTAATCTCTCCTTTTTTATTTTGTATAAACAGACCAACGGATATTTTTTAATTTACAAATGGTTTTGGAATTGTAAAGTTTTCAATAAGCGGAGTTAAAATATTTCCTATAAGTAAAACAAAGTAAATATTTTCACCGCTGTTTCCAAATACTCTTACAGCCCCTGTCAGCAGTCCCAGAATAATACCGTATATAATCTGGCCTTTAAGCGTAACAGGTGCTGATTTATAATCTGTTGCAAGAAACCACACTGCAAGTAAAAAACCTCCACCCGCAATCTGTCCTATAATATAATTCGTATTTAAATGACCTATATTAAGAACACATATAGTTAATATAAATGCCAGAATATATGCTGCCGGAATGTATATGTCAATAACACCTGTAACAACAAGAATTATTGCACCTATAAGCAATGCTGCGGCACATATTTCTCCCATATTGCCATCAACATTTCCAACCATCATTCTGAATGTATTTACGCTGTAACCGTTTAACATTCTCTCTACAGGAAGATTAGAAACACTTTCAGAATATTTGCTCATAGCCTCAGGAAATACAATTAAAAGCAGACATTTTGAAACAACTACAGGGTTTAAATAAAATTTTCCTATTCCACCAATAATATGTCTTACTATAAGGATTGCAAAAATTCCACTTATAATACCGATATAATATGGTGCTTCGGCTGGAATAACCATGGCAAGAAGTATTCCTGTCACAATAGCGCTGCCATCAGTAATATTAGTTTGTTTTTTTACAAAAAAGCGGTACAGATAATCTGTGCTCATACATACTACAACTGTAATAATAAGATGTATAAGTGCATTTAAATTATATTTATATACTGCAAATAATGCCACCGGCAGCAATGCAAGAATAAAGCCAAACATAATTTTTGTTACATCTGACTTCTCTTTAATATGAGGAGGAGCTGTTATATATTTTAAATTGTCTTCCATTTTACTTTTCTCCTTCCTTATTTATTTTGCTTTTTATATCTTTAATATATCCCATCAAAGGTATATGTGCCGGACACACATATGAACAGCAGCCGCAAAGACTGCACTCATCGCCATGCCATTTTAAAAATCCGGCCGTCTTACCACTGACTGCATATTTTAATAATTTTTCAGGAACGAGCCTGTCCGGACAGACATTCATGCATCTTCCACATCTTATACATTCTTCCGGCTCATAAATTGGTGCTTCTTTTTTAGAAAGCAATAAAATACCTTCCACTCCAGCAGTAACAGGTATATCAGTGTTTTCGATTATTTCTCCCTTAAACACACCACCATTTACTATCATGTAAGGTTCCTGCTTGACTCCGCCCGATAACTTTATCACATCATCAACTGATGTTCCAAACAAAACTTCGTAATTTCCGGGATTATTGCTTTCACTTCCTGAAAGTGTAATAACCCTGCTCATTGGAGGAATTCCCTCTAAAACTGCTGTTGACAGCGCACATACAGTATCTGCAAGAACAGATATAACTCCATTTTGTATTGCTTCTGTATCACTTTTGTATACATTTCCGAGAATCT
>CAJJNI010000200.1 GCA_905193085.1 uncultured Lachnospiraceae bacterium
AAAGACAAGATGTTCGTAACATTGCAATTATCGCCCATGTTGACCACGGTAAAACTACATTAGTAGATGAACTGCTTAAACAAAGCGGTGTTTTCAGAGAAAATCAGGAAGTAGCTGAAAGAGTTATGGATTCCAATGATATCGAAAAAGAACGAGGAATAACAATTCTTTCTAAAAATACCGCAGTATATTATAAAGGTATAAAAATAAATATTATTGATACACCAGGACATGCTGATTTCGGTGGAGAGGTTGAGCGTGTGTTAAAAATGGTAAACGGCGTTGTTCTTGTAGTTGATGCTTTTGAAGGACCAACGCCACAGACAAAATTCGTATTAAAGAAGGCTTTGGAACTTAAACTTCCGGTTATCTGCTGCGTCAATAAAATTGACCGTCCTGAAGCAAGACCTGCAGAAGTTGTTGATGATGTACTTGAATTATTCTTAGACCTTGACGCATCAGATGAACAGCTTGACTGCCCATTCGTATTTGCTTCTGCAAAAGCAGGACATGCAATTCTTGAATTAGATGAACGCCCTGTTGATATGACACCATTATTTGAGACAATTATCAATTATATTCCATGTCCTACAGGTGATGAAGAAGCCGGAACACAGGTTCTTATAAGCACAATTGATTACAATGAATATGTAGGAAGAATCGGTGTCGGTAAAGTTGATAACGGTACAATCAAAGTTAATCAGGACGCAGTTTTAGTAAATGCACATGACCCTGAAAAAATGAAAAAAGTCAAAATCAGCAAATTATATGAATTTGACGGACTCAACAAAGTAGAAGTTGATTCTGCAACAGTAGGTTCAATAGTTGCAATTTCAGGTATTGCTGACCTTCATATCGGTGACACAATATGCGCACCTGAAAACCCTGTAGCAATTCCATTCCAGAAAATTTCTGAACCTACAATATCAATGCAGTTTCTTGTAAATGACAGCCCAATGGCAGGTCAGGAAGGTAAATTTGTTACATCAAGACATCTTCGAGACAGACTTTTCAGAGAATTAAATACAGATGTCAGCTTAAGAGTTGAAGAGACAGAAAATGCTGACTGTTTCAAAGTATCAGGACGAGGCGAGCTTCATTTATCTGTTCTTATTGAAAATATGAGACGAGAAGGATATGAATTTGCAGTAAGTAAAGCCCAGGTACTTTATAAAGAAGATGAAAACGGTAAACAGCTTGAGCCTATGGAACTGGCATATATAGATGTACCGGAAGAATTTTCAGGTACAGTTATTGAAAAATTAAGCCAGCGAAAAGGTGAATTACAGTCTATGACACCTGCTGCCGGTGGTTATACAAGACTTGAGTTTTCAATTCCATCACGAGGACTTATCGGATATCGTGGTGAATTTATGACAGATACTAAAGGTAACGGTATTATCAATACTATATTTAACGGTTATGATAAATACCGTGGAGAAATCCAGTACAGAAAACAGGGGTCTCTTATTGCGTTTGAAGCCGGTGAAGCAATCACTTACGGACTTTTCAATGCACAGGAACGTGGTACTTTATTTATCGGGCCTGGTGAAAAAGTATATTCAGGAATGGTTATCGGTCAGAACGGAAAAGCTGAAGATATTGAATTAAATGTCTGCAAGAAAAAACAGCTTACAAATACACGTGCTTCAGGTTCTGATGATGCGCTTAAACTTACACCACCAAGAGTATTAAGCCTTGAACAGTGCCTTGAATTTATTGATAATGACGAGCTTCTTGAAATCACACCGGAACACCTTCGTATCCGCAAGAAAATATTAGACCCTCTCATGAGAAAAAGAGCTTCAAGAAACAGCTAATTATACAAAAGGAGTTTAAATATGATTATTGAAAAACCTTCTTTCGAGATTTTAAGTACCGATTCATATGAAGATATGATTTCACGGGTAGAAATGGCGGGAAGAGTATGTTATAAAAGCGAAGGCAATATTTCAGACGGTTCTGCTGTTACATTTATAAAAGGAATTTTAAAACGTGGCCATGAATCAGTAATTGAGCACGCTTCAATTACTGCCCGTGTTATATGTGACCGCGGTGTTACACATGAAATTGTAAGACATCGTATGGCAAGTTACAGTCAGGAAAGCACAAGATACTGTAACTATTCAAATGACAAATTTGATAATCAGATTAGATGTATCGATATTGCAACCGGATTTGAATATGATTTAAACAATGAAACTGATAAAAAGAAATATGAAATATGGAATATGGCAATGCAGGATGCCGAAAAGCATTATTTTGAAATGCTTGAGCTTGGCGCAAAACCTCAGGAAGCAAGAAGTATTCTTCCAAATTCATTAAAAACTGAGCTTGTTATGACTATGAATATACGCGAATGGCGTCACTTCTTCAAACTCCGCGCTGCTGCCGCTGCGCACCCACAGATGCGTGAGCTTGCAAAAATGATGCTGTGTGAATTTATCAAAAAATATCCTGTATTTTTTGAAGACCTTGAAGAACTGACAAAATAGCAAGTTCAATTTATACTTGTAGAATGTTTTTTACAAGTTAATACAAAATATAAATTCCTATAAAACTATATAAAACCAAAGACTGTGACTATCTGTTCATATCTGATATATAAGTATATAATCACTTCTGAACTTTAGTTACAGTCTTTAATTTTTTGTTTATATTTGTATTTTATAATGTTTTTATCAACGGAAGAAAATGAACAGATAATATACCAGGGACTCAAGGTCTTTCACCTACTTATGAGCAAGCTCATGTGGGTTTAGACTTTTCTACTATGCTATTCTACCTCTTCATTTTAGGATTAAAAACAAGTGAGGCTATATATCCAAATATTAAGGCTGCACTTATTCCGACTGCACTTGCCTTGAAGCCACCCATGAATATCCCGATAAAACCATTTTCATCAACTGCTTCTTTAACGCCCTTCCACAATACATTTCCAAATCCCAAAAGCGGCACAGAAGCACCGGCACCGGCAAATTCCATAAATGGTTTATAAATGCCGATTGCTCCAAGAACTGAGCCTGTACACACAAGTAAAACCATAATTCTTCCCGGCATAAGTTTTGTTCTGTCCATCAAAATCTGCACAATTGCACATATCGCACCGCCAATTAAAAAAGCTTTTACAAAATCCATATTATCACCAACTTTCTTATATATGTTCCAATACAATTCCATGCGCAATCCCCGGCACACTTAAGCCCTCATTGTAACTTGTTGTGCTAAGAAGTGCTCCTGTCGGCACAAATAAAACTTTTTTCCATGCACCACACTCTACTTTAGGTATAATATATGAAGATAAAATTGTGGCCGCACAGCCACAGCCACTTCCACCGCAGTGAACATCTAAATCTCCAAATGATGTATCTATCTGTGCTACATCAAACTTCTGTAATTCCCTTGTGGCACACCCCGGCTCAACACTTTGTCCTGACGGAAGAATTTTTTCATTTACACCAAACATTTCTATTCCACAATCCATATGCTGTTTCCTTATATCAACACCTTTTTTTTCAAGCAGATCATACAGTATCCTTGAACCGACAGCCCCTAAATCTCCGGTTATAATCTTATCATACGAATCTGCAGTAACTTCGAAATCAACAAGATTATTATAAATAGTATCTGCCGCTGCAGGCGCCATACATGCTCCCATATTCATAGAATCTTTAACACCATAATCAACTATTTTTCCGGTTGTAACACCCGTTATCCTTATATGACTTCTACTTTTTCCTACAAGAAATGCTCCACTTCCTGTCACTGTCCATGTCGACGACAATGGCCTTTGATTTCCATATTCAAGAGGAAACCGGAATTGTTTTTCCGCACCGCCAAAATGACTTGATGTAACCGCTGCAACAACATCAGCATAACCGGCGGCCACTGTCATTGAAGCAACCATAATACTTTCTCCAGATGTAGAACATGCTCCATACAGACCGATAAGCGGAATATTGAATGAACTTAATCCAAATGAGCTTGCAATTGTCTGTCCAAGCAAATCTCCCGCAAAAATATATCTTATATCAGAAGCCTTTAATCCTGATTTTGTAATAAGAGACTCTACTGCCTTTTTTTGAAACTGACTCTCAGCTTCTTCCCAGCTGTCCTGTCCTAAATATGGGTCTTCCTGTATTTCATGAAAATAACTTTTCATAGGTCCTTCTCCCTCTTTTTTTCCCACAATTGAATGTGTTTCCATAAGATAAGGAGCTTCATCAAATAGCAGACTTTGTTTACCTTTTTGTTCTGACATATTATTCCTCTCTCAAATAATTTTACAATTTCATTTTTAATTATTATCTGAAAATACAAAAAAAATATGCATCCAAAACAGGAATACATATTTTTTTCACAATTAAATCATTTTTTATCCACAATTTATGTATACAATAACTATTGTCATAAAGAAAAACGCAATTGCAACTTTTCGTTTTTACTTTATTTCATACTACTTTTTTCTTTTTTTCATACGGCTATACTAAATTGTTTAGCCCTTAGGATTTTTCCTAAAAAACAAGCAGCCGGAGCTTACGCTCCG
>CAJJNI010000201.1 GCA_905193085.1 uncultured Lachnospiraceae bacterium
AAGCGTTCCTGTCAGGAGGAGGGATAAAATATATATGTAATCTAAATTTATTAAGGAGGCATTTTTCATTGAACCCAGCAAAAGACTTTAATTTACTTGTAGGACTTCGCATCAGGGAAATCAGAGAGGCAGCCGGACTGACAAGAGAACAGTTCAGCGAAATGTGTGATATATCTGAAAGTTTTCTTACATGCGTAGAGCAGGGACAAAAAAGCATCACTTCAAAAACTTTATATAAGATTTGCACCGGTGCTGATATTTCTGCGGACTACATTATTTTTGGGAGAGGGAAAGGGTATGAAATGGATGTTATTTTAGAATTATTTAACGGTCTTGATGATGAATATAAAGATTCAGCAGTCAGGATTCTTTCTGAATATTGCAAGGCAATCAAATTAAAGAAAGAAAACGCATAAAAATTTAATCATTCATTCTTATATACATTAAAAAAGAGTGTGCACTAACAACTTAGTGCGACACTCTTTTTTTTCCTGCTGCAACATACAATATACTAAAAAGAAGAACTGCAAATAAAATAATTGAACCAATCTGAGGAAGTGCAAATGTTTCACCGATATTGATTGCTTTGTTTAAATTCGAATTTTTGTACGGTATAATTGCAAGTACCGCTAAAAGGATTCCTATGATACCTTCACCCGCTATTAGCCCTGAACAGTAAAGCATTCCTCTTGTTTCTGTTTTTTCTTTAATTTCTTTATCACATTTTCTCTTTTCGATTATTACTTTGATTAAACTGCCAAGAAAAATAGGCAGACTCAGATGAATAGGAAGATATATTCCAATGGCTACAGGCAGAACCGGTATCTGTAATATTTCTACAGCAACAGAAATTGCAACGCCTGTTAAAATAAGATTCCACGGAAGATTTTCCTGCATAACGCCTTCTACTACAAGCTTCATTAACATTGCCTGTGGTGCAGGAAGTTCAGAAGAACCATATCCAAATGCACGGTCTAACAAATACAGCACACCTGAAATTGTCAATGCTGAGACAACAACACCAATAAGTTCAGCAATCTGCTGTTTTTTAGGAGTTGCATTTAAAATGTAACCTGATTTTAAATCCTGTGAAGTATCACCTGCAACTGCCGCTATTATACATATAACTGAGCCGATTGCAATCGACATTACCATGCCTGAAAAACCTACATTTCCAAGACTTTTTAAAAGAAAAGATGCCCCAAGCAGTGTTGCGATAGTCATTCCTGAAACAGGATTATTACTGCTTCCGACTATACCTACCATTCTTGCTGATACGGTTGCAAAAAAGAATCCAAGTACCAGTATAATTATCATTCCAATAATATTTACAGGAATTGCAGGAGTAAGCCACACTACCACTCCGATAATGGCAACACCGGCTAAAACAATCCACATTGGTAAATCTTTACTGTCTTCATTGTCTGAATCTGATTTATTTTTTACACTGTTTATATTATCTTTTACCATTGAAATTATCATAGGTATTGTCTTTATAAGGCTTATAAGCCCGGCGGCAGCAACAGCACCCGCTCCAATATATCTTATATATGCGCTCCAAAGCTGCATTGATTCCATTTCATTAATCGGAACCTCCGCCGGAAAAAATGTCTGATTTCCACCAAAAAGTGCTATTAAAGGAAGTATTGCAAACCATGTAAGAACACCTCCAGAGAGCATATATGAAGCAATTTTCGGGCCACATATATAACCAACCCCGGCTAATGCCGGAAGTACATCTAATCCAATTCCGGCACCTTTATAATTTTTAAATGAATAATGGACTTCTGACTGAAAAACACCGAGTCCTTCACATATAAATTTGTATATTGCAGAAATTCCCATTCCTCCAAATACACAGCCTGCCTCTCCTGCTGCTTCACCTGCCTTAATAACCTGGGCGCATGCTCTTCCTTCAGGATAAATAAGTTCTTTATCTTCTTTTTCAATTAATGCTCGTCTTAGAGGTACCATAAAGAGGACTCCGAGGATACCGCCGCATATCGCAATCATTGTAATTTCAATAAAAGACGGTGCAGTCTCATTCCACTCTTTTGCCCATATATATAATGCCGGCAGTGTAAATATTGCACCCGCTGCAACACTTTCACCGGCTGAGCCGATAGTCTGCACAATGTTTGTTTCCAAAGATGATTTTCTCTGTAATAAAAAACGCATAATACCCATTGAAACTACTGCAGCAGGAATTGATGCTGAAATCGTCATTCCTGCCCTTAATCCCAAATATGCGTTTGCGGCACCAAATATCACTGCTAAAAGCATTCCAATAATGACAGAAGCTGCTGTTAGTTCTTTTTGTTCTTTTTTCATAATATCCACCTGTCCTTATGCTACACTAAATAATTTCTCATACACCTCAATGCGTTTTTTTCGAGTCTGCTTACCTGCGCCTGGCTTATTCCAATTTCTTCTGCCACTTCCATCTGTGTTTTTCCATGAAAGAACCGCATAGAAATTATACGGTTTTGTCTTTCCGTAAGCCTTTTCATTGCCTCGCTTAATGACAATTCACAAACCCAGTTATCTTCTTTATTTTTCTTGTCACTAATCTGGTCCATTACATAAAGTGTATCTCCGCCCTCTGTATAGACCGGGTCATATAGACTTACCGGACTTTGTATTGCATCAAGAGCCTGAACTATTTCTTCTTTTGGTATTCCGATTTCTTTTTCTATCTCCTCTATTGTCGGCTCTTTCTGTGACTGCTTTGTCAGCTTTTCCTTTGCATATATCGCCTTGTATGCTATATCTCTTAATGAACGGCTGACACGGATACTGTTGTTATCTCTTAAATATCTTCTTATTTCTCCTATAATCATCGGCACGAATGTATATTGTCAAAACAGATAATAAATTTTAATGTTATTATCCGTAATCACGATTTCTTTTACAAGTGAACGGACAATACGCCGCTTTTCATTAAAATTAAGTATATCCCATATTTCAGACAGGTTTTTGACTTCCTCAAGAATTTCCTTTCTCTTGTTGCTTATAATGTTATGTTCTCTCTCTTTTTCAAGCTGCCTTGTCAATTTTATTCTTTTTGATTTGAATTCTTCTATCGTTTCAAGCAGAGTTTCGTCTTCTGACTTTGCATACAATGTATATAACCTCTTTAACTGTTTTTCATTAGCGTCAAGCTGCTCCTCCAGATTCGATGTAACATCTTTTGTTACATCTTTTTTCTTCGTCCTGTGAGCTGCTATTGTATATGAAAATAAATCCTTTAACACCGCTTCTTCCACATCTTCCTGCCACAATTTTGCCTGGGTGCAGTTTTCATCTTTAACAAGATATTTTTTGCTCGACTGCTGTGAATAGCAGCTTATCTTCTTACGACCTGTATTCCCCCAGCTCTGATAATGCATCTTTGCCCCGCAATGTCCGCATACAAGAAGCCCTGAAAATAATGAATTTGAATAATAATTTTTCTTTTCTGAGCGGTTCTGCATACACAGCATTGCTTTTTCAAATGTTTCCCTGTCTATTATTGCTTCGTGTTTTCCCGGATACTCTTTTCCTTTATATGTTATAATTCCAAGATTGCTCTTTCTTGATAAAATCTGCATGACAAGCCTGTCATACTTAAGCCCTAACATGTCGGCTATAGTCTGTGCTGATTTTCCTTCTATATATAACTCATATATTTTGCGAACTGTAGCCGCATCTTTATTAGGCACTAAAATTCCTTTTGCTTTATCGTAGTCATATCCAAAAGGAATCCGCCCGCCGCCCATCCAGTAACCTTCCTTTATCCGCTCCAGCATTCCCATCTGCGTTCTCTCTTTAATATTTTCTCTTTCAAGCTGTGCAAATGCAGACAAAATGCCAAGCATAAGTCTTCCAAGCGGTGTTGAAGTGTCCATTGTTTCATTGATGGAAATAAAATCGACACCGTTTGGATTTAAAATATCTTCTATCAGATATAATGTATCTTTCTGTGACCTGGAAAGTCTGTCAAGCTTATAAACTATACATCTTTTTATCTTTCCATTCTTCGCATCTTTAATAAGTCTTTTTATTTCAGGCCTCTCTAAATTACTTCCGGAAAACCCGCCATCAATGTAAAAATCATAATTTTTAAAACCTCTTGCCTTACAATAACCTTCTAAGGCTTCTTTCTGTGCATCAATAGAATACCCCTCTTCTCTTTGTGCATCAGTTGAAACTCTTACATACAGTGCCGCTTTTTCATTATTTTCAATCAGCTCCATTAACTTATATTTTCCCTGTTATCTGAACCTGATTTAATGGCACTTACTGCAAGAATACGATTATTATTTCTCATAACCGCTTCATCAATTATTGAAAGCACTGTTTTATTTGTAATTTTTGGTAATGAATTGTGAATATTGATATTTTCTGATAATTGATTAGAAGCATGAACAACTTTTACTGACATTTTCATAGCCAACACTCCTTTCATTTAAAAGTATTGACCATCATGAAAGATTATAAACATAATCATATAGATATTGCATTACTGCATAGAAAAAACTAAACATAATCA
>CAJJNI010000202.1 GCA_905193085.1 uncultured Lachnospiraceae bacterium
CTTATAATGTCATAAACAACAATTAACTTCTTTCTCATAGTTATTTACACTTAAAGCTACTTTTTAATCCAACCTATACACCTGCTTCTATATAAATACAGACAACAAAAATATTAAAAGGTTGCAAAATATTAAAAATTGGTGGAAAAATTTCAAGTTGAATATCATAGTGTGTCAATGTATAATACAGTTAACAGTAAATAAACGAAATCAAAGAGGTATAATAATATGCGTTATGGAAAATTTTTACCGGAAAATGGTACGATAGGATTTGTTGCGCCATCTTTTGGCTGTAATATTGAACCGTATAAATCTGCGTTTAACAGTGCGCTTGGCAAATTTGAGAGCATGGGT
Organism: uncultured Lachnospiraceae bacterium; assembly: GCA_905193085.1. Lineage (GTDB taxonomy): Bacteria > Bacillota > Clostridia > Lachnospirales > Lachnospiraceae > CAJJNI01. The sequence continues at coordinate 355 of CAJJNI010000202.1, forward strand.
TATAAGACGGACTTAGGACCGAACTGCTATGAGGGAAAAGGCATAGGAATTAGTAACACACCCGATAAATGCGGACAGGAACTCACAGAATATTACTGTTCAGACAAAAATGATGTTCTTTTATCATGTGGCGGTGGAGAACTTATGTGCGAGACTCTGGAATATGTCGACTTTGAGAGGATTGCAAAGGCACAGCCAAAATGGTATATGGGATATTCAGATAACACCAACATGACATTTCTTCTGACAACTCTGTGTGATACCGCTTCAATTTACGGACCATGTGCTCCGGCTTTTGGAATGGATAAGTGGCACCCTGCAATTGAAGATGCATTTGAGTGCCTTTCAGGCAAAAAGAATGTCATGACAAACTATGACAAATGGGAAAAAGAATCTTTAAAAGATGAAGAACACCCTCTTTTGCCATATAATGTTACAGAAAAAACTGAAATAAAGACATTTTACGGTAATGCCTCAGAAGATGGCAGTGAGGCTGTCATAGAAGGAAGACTTTTAGGCGGCTGTATGGACTGTCTTGTAAATTTAACTGGAACAAAATACGACAAAGTAAAAGAATTTTGCAGTAAATATAAGAACGATGGAATTGTATGGTTCTTAGAATCATGTGATTTAAATGTTGCTGCAATAAGAAGGGCGATATGGCAGATGAGTAATGCCGGCTGGTTTGACACTGCAAGAGGCTTTATAATTGGAAGACCTCTTGTATTTGGACAGGAAATGTTTGGATTAAATCAATACAATGCTGTTACAGATTTGCTGAAAAAATACAATGTTCCGATAATCATGGACGCAGATATAGGTCATCTTGCACCAATGATGCCACTTATTTGCGGTAGTAAAGCGAAAGCCACCAAGAAAGGTGAGACGCTGTCTGTAGAAATGAAGCTGGTATAGAAAATCTTGCAAATAGAATTTATGCAGATAAATAGTATGTATGTAAATAAAAATAAGAGGACATGTATATTAGTTTGATTACAGAATTGGTTTGCATAATATAGAGCTATGTAATAAAACATAGCGTTAAGTGAAAGGAATATATATGGAAGAAATATATAGTGTAAAGAAGCTTAAAAACAATGAGGAATTTACTATAACAGTTCCGGGTTCAAAAAGTGTTACGAACAGGGCATTAATGCTTGCCGCACTTGCAAAAGGAAAATGTGTTTTGGAGGGAGTACTTTTTTCAGATGATTCAAGGGCATTTTTAGATTGTCTTGAAAAGCTGGGTTTTGAGTTAGAAATAAATGAAGAAACCCAGACAGTAAGTGTTGTTGGATTAGGTGGAGAAATTCCAAACAAAAACGCATCAATAAATGTGCGCAGTGCCGGAACAGCGGCAAGATTCCTTACGGTAATGCTTGCTTTGGCGGGTGGAAAATATCATCTGGATTCGTCTGAACAGATGAAAAAAAGACCGATGGAACCGCTTATAACAATGCTTAGAAATGCCGGAATTGATATACGATGTACAGAAGAAGAAGGTCATTTCCCATTTGATATTGTTTCACAGGGGCTCAAAGTAAATGAACTGACTATTGATACGAACATAAGCAGCCAGTTCGCCAGTGCGATTTTAATGGCAGGAAACATTGTAAAAGGCGGAGTAAAACTTAAGCTTACAGGCGACCGCACAGAGGGCGCTTATATAAAAATAACGAAAACAATGCTTTCACAGTTTGGGGTTGATTATGAGCAGAATGGCTCGGTTTACATAATTAAAGAAGGGGTGGCTATAGCTCCACAGAAATATGTTGTGGAACCTGATGTTTCGGCAGCATGTTATTTCTGGGGAATAGCGGCAATAAATAACCGTAAAATTTTAGTCAGAAGAGTAAGACTTGACGGTATGCAGGGCGATTTAAAATTCCTTGATGTACTTGAAAAAATGGGCTGCAAAGTTGAACAGACTGAACAGGGTGTTGCTGTCACAGGAACAGACAGGCTTAAAGGCGTAAGTGCAGATATGAAAGATTTCTCTGACCAGACAATGACACTTGCTGTCATAGCGGCATTTGCAGAAGGTGTTACAGAAATAAAAAATATTGCACATATAAGACTCCAGGAATCAGACCGTCTTTCGGCTGTTGTTAATGAGCTTACACGACTTGGAGTAGACTGCAGTGAAACTAAGTGTGGTGAAGAAGAAGGAATACGAATAGTTCCGGGAAAAATGAAACCGGCAGATATTCATACATATGACGACCACAGAATAGCAATGTCATTTGCAATGGCAGGAACAAAGTTTGACGGAGTCAGAATATTAAATCCAATGTGCTGCCGGAAGACATTTGAAAACTATTTCAAGGTACTGGACGGTATTACAGGTTTTTAAGTTAAAAGGTGGAATCAGATAATCCGATTCCACCTTTTTATTGCTTATATTTTTAGTTTATATTACAACTTAAACTTGTTTGCATTGTCAGTCATTTCATTTGACAATGTAACAAGCTGCTGTGTTGATTCATTACAGTCATTTACAATCTGACCTAATTCAAACATTGCAGCAGATGTTTCTTCTGTACTTGCGGCATTTTCCTGAGCGATAGCGGCAAGGCTTTCTACACTGCCAAGAACTTCATTTTTAACGGTGTTAATTGAGTCTACCTGGTCTGTTATGCTTTCAACTGCATTAGCCACATTGTTGATTTCAGCATTAAGTTTATCAAATACTTTTCGGGTTGTGTTAAGTTTATCAAACTGGTCTGTAATGTCTGTCAATACAGTGTCCATTGTATCAACACTTGTATTCGAATTGCGGACAAGTTCTGCAACAATCTGGCTTATCTTTTCTGCAGATTCGCTTGACTGGTCTGCTAACTGTCTGATTTCATCAGCAACTACAGCAAAACCTCTGCCATATTCTCCTGCTCTTGCGGCTTCAATACTTGCATTAAGAGAAAGGAGATTAGTCTGGCTTGCGATATCTGTAATTATGTTGACAGCTTCGCCAATTTCTGATGCAGACTGGTTAGTAATATTTGTTTGCTTATGTACTTCGTCAATAGATTCTTTTGTACGGTCACTGATTTTGATAAGTTCATCAAGTGTTGTATTAACCTGTCTGTTGTGGTCTTTCATTGTCTCAGCACTTGAATTTAAGGATTCGATACTTGATGTTGTAGCATCAATTGCATTACCCATATCAGTAATCTGTGTATTAACATTCTGTGTTTCATTAGCCTGATTTGTGGCACCGTTGGCAATTTCTTCAATTGCAATATTAACATTTGAAATAGAGTTGTTGATTGAAGCAAAGTTATCTTTGAATTTACCTGAAAATTCATCAAGTTCTGTTGATGAATGAAGAATATTGGTAATTGTGCTTGCAATATTTTGGATGAGAGAGTGTATTGCTTGACCAATTGTTCCAATTTCATCATTTCTCTTAAGAATCTTCTCACTTACTGCAAAATTAAGTTCACCTTCAGCAACTTTATCAAGGTTATGTACTGCAATTTCGATTGCTTTTACAATTCCGAGAAGAACTGATGAAACACATATTGCGGCTATAAGTGCAACTACAATTAAAAGGATAATACTTGAACGCATGCGCACTATGTAAGCACTTTTGGCAACTTCTGATTTGATTCCGGCAAATACGATTACTTCCTGGCCTGATGTTGAGTCATCAATTAATTTATAATAGCCTTCATAACTTTCACCATCAATGTTTACATGGGGTACGAAGTATTCTCCTGTTTTTAGCACCTCATCATAAACTTTATTATCGATTTCTGTATTCTGTACTATGTTTCCTGATTTGTCTTTGATAGAGGTAAGGATTCGCTTCCTGCCAACAATTATTGTTGCATCAAGCTCGGTATTATCACTGAATTTGTCCAGTAATTGTGAATTAGCTGTTATGTTTGTTGAGCCTTTGTATAAATCACCGTCTGAGTAAGAAAAATCTCCGGTTCCCATGTAATCAAGTAAATTTTCAATTGAATATACGGCGGTATTTAATTCATGTTTGGAGAGTTTCGTTGAGACTCTTGTTGCGATGTTCTGAATGTCAAGACTTGCGATAATAATAGTGATTAATAAAGGAATCATTGCTATGCCTAATATTTTAAAAATAAGTCCCAGAGTCTTTTTTTTGTCAGTTTTTTTTAACTGATTATTTTCTTTCGAGTTCATTTTT
>CAJJNI010000203.1 GCA_905193085.1 uncultured Lachnospiraceae bacterium
TGCCAAATTCTGTTAAATATTCTTTATAAATTAAAATTTTTCCGGAATAAGACCTTCTTTGTATGCATTCAAAAGTTCAATAAGATCTTCTACTGTTTTTTTCATTTCTTTTCCTGCATCAGTATCTGCAACAAGATGTCTTCTGTTAACTTTTTCTACAACAACAGAATCTGAATGTATATCCTTTTCATTAATGATTGCATCAACTCTTGATTTAAAAGGCTCATGCGAAACAAGTCGCAGACCATACGAATTATAAACAAGAGTATATCCCGCAATTCCTGTAACTGACTGGTAAGCCTTAGAAAATCCGCCATCAATGATAAAAACTTTTCCATTACATTTTATCGGAGTTTCACCTTTTTTTAACTGAACAGGCATGTGTCCGTTTATTATATGGGATTTTTCCGGGTCAAGTCCAAATTCTTCAAAAATCTTGTTTACCAGCTCTTCATTTTCTATCAATTTGTAATAATAATCTTTCTTTTCATTTTTAATGGCTTCATCTGCAATAAAATATCTTTCAAATGTTGCCATTTTAGCTTTTCCATATACCGGTGAATTTTCATTGGACCATATAAACCACAATATATCCTGTCCTTTTTTCTTTTCTTCGGCATCATGTGTGCTGAAATAGCCTTTTCTTGCGTATAACTCCAGAACATCATACAGCGCTTTTCCACTGTATTCAGCATCAAATACCCTGACTTTTCTAAAAGAACCGTCTTCATTAAGAGGAATACAGCCATGATATAGCAGATTTGAGTTATACACTTTGTATAAACTTCCTTTAGAGTATAAAAATCTTACATGTTTCTGTAATTTTTCACAATGAACAAATGCTTTTTTAAGTCTTAATATTACTTCTGTTTCTTCTACAGTTAATTTATATGGGTCTTTTGGGTCTATTGTTGGAAAATATGTATCAAGAAGTTCATAATTTTTGCCGTCTATTTTGACAGTTCCTTTTTTGAAATTAATTTTGTCTAAAAGGAGTCTTGATTCCATCGCAAATTCCGGACGGTCCTTTATTATCTGACCTTCGAGCTTAAACTGGATTATTGTAATTGCCTTATGCATCATTTGTTCCATCATAAGGTCACTTTTATTTGAATAGCCCCGTTTACTGCTTATTTTAAAACATTTACAGTCATCATCTTTATATGTTTTCATTGCAAAAGTTGCAAGAGGAAGAAGATTTATTCCATAACCGTCCTCAAGTGTTGAAAGATTTCCATATTTTGCAGACAGTCTTACTACATTAGCAATACATGCAAGATGCCCTGATGCTGCTCCCATCCACACAATATCATGATTTCCCCACTGAATATCCACGGAATGATAATCCATGAGTGTATCAAGTATTACATGCGGACCATATCCTCTGTCAAAAATATCACCAACAATATGAAGATGGTCAACAACAAGCTGCTGTATAAGATAGCACATTGAAATAATAAGCTGTTTTGCACTGTCAACCTTAATCAGCGTTGTAATAATTTCATTATAATATGCCTCTTTATTTATCAGTTCTTCTTTTTCCGTTATAAGTTCTTCTATAATATATGCAAAATCTTTAGGAAGAGCCTTTCTTAATTTTGAGCGGGTATATTTTGAAGCGGCCCTCCTGCATATTCTTATAAGCTGATGAATAATCTTACAGTACCACTCATCAATATTATCAACTTCATGACATATAAATTCTAATTTTTCTTCAGGATAATATATCAGTGTTGCAAGACTTTTTCTTTCTTTTTTTGAAAGAGTATTGCCAAATTCTTCTTTTATTTTTCTTTTTACTGAACCTGAACCATTTTTTAATACATGTTGAAAAGATTCTGCTTCACCATGTATATCTGTAAGGAAGTGCTCTGTTCCCTTTGGCAGATTTAGAATTGCCTGCAAATTGACAATCTCCGTAGTTGCTGCTGCCATTGTAGGATAAAGTTTCGCGATAGTTTTTAAATGTCTCATCTCAAATTCATTTTTACTCATATTATTACCCCCTTACTGTCTTTATCTGGCAATAACGGACTTTGACACGCTGCCCATATAAATGAAAAAACGCCAGCGCCTATTATAGGGCCGGCGTCTTCATTGACTTTTTATAATTATACTAAAGGATATTTGTCTGTTAATGTCTGGACAAGTGCTCTTGCTTTAGCTTTATTAGCGTCAAAATCTTTAATTACAAGTGAAATTGCTTCTGCGATTACATCCATATCTTCTGTGTTCATTCCACGTGATGTAACAGCAGGAGTTCCAAGTCTGATACCACTTGTTACAAATGGTGACTTAGGGTCATTTGGAATTGTATTCTTGTTACATGTAATATGTACTTCGTCAAGATACTTCTCCACTTCTTTACCTGTAAGACCTGTTTCTTTTAAGTCAACAAGCATCAGATGATTGTCTGTACCACCTGAAACAATGTTAACTCCACGGCTTAACAGACCTTTTGAAAGAGCCTGTGCATTATCAATAATATTCTTCTGATATACTTTAAAACTGTCATCTAAAGCTTCTTTGAAACATACTGCTTTAGCTGCAATTACATGCATTAAAGGTCCACCCTGAATACCAGGGAATACAGCCTTATTAAAATTAAATTTATCAACGGCTTCCTGATTTGCAAGAATCATACCACCACGTGGTCCACGAAGAGTTTTATGAGTTGTAGTTGTAACTACATCTGCATATGGGAATGGACTTGGGTGAAGACCTGCTGCAACAAGACCTGCAATATGAGCCATATCAACCATAAGAACTGCTCCGACTTCATCAGCAACTTCACGGAACTTTTTAAAGTCAATAGTTCTTGCATATGCACTTGCACCTGCAATAATCATCTTAGGTTTTGCTTCTAATGCAATACGACGAAGCTCATCATAATCAATAAATCCGTCATCATTAACACCATATGGAACAATGTTGAAATAACTTCCTGACATGTTAACCGGACTTCCATGTGTTAAATGTCCGCCATGGTCAAGATTCATACCCATTACAGTATCACCCGGCTTTAATACTGCAAAAAATACTGCCATGTTTGCCTGTGCTCCTGAATGTGGCTGAACATTTGCATAATCACAGCCAAATAATTTCTTAGCTCTTTCAATAGCAAGATTCTCAACTACATCAACACACTGACAACCGCCATAATATCTTTTTCCCGGATATCCTTCTGCATACTTATTAGTAAGAGGGCTTCCCATAGCTGCCATAACAGCTTTGCTTACCCAGTTTTCTGATGCAATAAGTTCAATATGGCTGTTCTGTCTTGCAACTTCATCTTCAATTGCCTGTGCAATTTCGCTGTCAACATTTTTTACTTCATCAAAAGAATACATACTCGTTTAATCCTCCATATATTTTATATTTCAGTAAAAGCAGCGGTTATATTTTAATCATTTAAAACACCGGCACCTTCACCAATATCTACAACATAGAAATCTGCATTGTAACCTATCTTATCCTTATACTCATTTCCGACTTTCTCTATGAAATTATCAACTGCTGATTCTTCAACAATGCTTACTGTACAGCCGCCAAATCCGGCACCTGTCATTCGTGAGCCGATAACTCCTGGAGTATCCCATGCAGCCTGTGCAAGAGTATCAAGTTCAATGCCTGTAACCTCATAATCATCTCTTAATGAGCGGTGAGATTCATTCATCAACTGTCCAAATAATTCTATATCATTATTCTTTAAAGCTTCAACAGCCTTAATTGTACGCTGATTTTCATAAACAGCATGTCTTGCCCTTCTTACACGGACAGGAGATTTGATAACTTCTTTTGCACTTTCAAATGCTTCCTCTGTAAGTTCTCCAAGACTTGAAATGTCAAGAACTGTCTGTAATTCCTTAAGAGCAGTCTCACATTCACTGCGGCGTTCATTGTATTTTGAATCGCCAAGACCTCTCTTCTTATTACTTGAAGTAATTACTATCTTCTTATCTTTAAGTACAATCGGTGCGTACTCATATGATAAATCACTTGTATCAAGGAAAATAGCATTATTTGCTTTACCCATTGCAATAGAAAACTGGTCCATGATTCCACAGTTGACACCGTTAAAATTATTCTCAGCATACTGTCCAAGCAAAGCTATGTCTATCATTGTCACATCAAAATCAAGCATATCTTTTAACATTACACCGATTACAACTTCAACAGATGCAGATGAAGAAAGTCCTGAACCGTTAGGAATATTTCCATATAATAATATATCGAATCCACAGTTTACAGGGTGTCCTTTCTTATTGAACGCCCACAAAACTCCCTTAGGATAATTTGTCCAGCCTGCAGCTTTCTGGAAATGTAAATCATCTAATGATGATTCAACAACATCACGATGTTCAAAATTCATGGAATAGAAACGAAGCTTTCTGTCATCTCTCTTTCTGACCATTGCATAAGTTCCCAATGTAAGAGCACACGGAAAAACATGTCCTCCATTATAATCTGTGTGTTCTCCGATTAAATTAACACGCCCGGGTGCAAAATAAA
>CAJJNI010000204.1 GCA_905193085.1 uncultured Lachnospiraceae bacterium
TTCTTCCTGATAGCATATATTTCCTTTCATAAGCAATGGTCTTATTTTGATTTTTGTAACGCCATCTTTTTTCCTTGGACTGCTTATTATCACAAGAAGAAGCTGTTCATTTATACTCTGTAAAAATGCATTTTTTAACTGTTCCATGTTTTTCTCATCTCTTCCATAATCCATTTTACTGACTGTTCAAGAGTATATACCGGCTCCCAGTCTACTGTTGATTTTAATTTTGTTACATCAGCACAAAGTTCTTCTATATCAGAAGGACGCAGTCTGCTCTCATCAACTTTCCATGTTATATCTTTTCTGAATGAATTTTCTTTAATTAACTTCAGTACATCTTCAAGCGAATGACTTATGCCGCTTCCAACATTATAAATCTCGCCGGACTTTCCATTTTCTGCAAGGAGAATATAAGCTCTTACTATATCTCTTACATCCGTAAAATCTCTCTTTACATTTATGTTTCCAACAAACAGACAGGAGTCTTTTTTCAAATCTTTTTCCATAGAAATAACCTGTGAACACCAGTTTGGTATCACAAATTTAGTTTCCTGTCCTGCTCCGATATGATTAAAGGCTCTTACTCTTATTATCTGAAGATTTGAATCTTTAAGAAATAACCGGGCGGCGGCTTCCTGAGCCATTTTTGACACAGAATACGGGTTATTTCCAACAAGATGCTGTGTCTCTTTTATCGGCTGTTCATCTATTGCCACTGAACCATATTGTTCAGCCGAACCAACTAAAAGTATTCTGGCATTCGGACTGAATTCTTTTAACGCCTCAAGAATATTAACCGTTCCCGTTATATTAACGCTGTATGTTAATGCAGGGTGTTTCCATGATAATCCGACTGAACTTTGTGCGGCAAGATGAAAAACCATATCGGGTCTAACTTCTTTAACTGTATCTTTGACCTTTGAAGCATTCGTTATGTCAACCAGATAAATATTTTCTTTTGGTAAATTCACACGACCGGCTTCTTTTTCATTTAGCACAAATGCACTTATTTCATTTTTACAGTTATCCTTTAACGCCTCAATTAAATGACCACCTACAAAACCGGCAGCACCGGTTATCAAAATTTTCATAGCCATCACCTATTCTGCCTGAGCTTTTTTTGAAACAATTTCCATATCATTTTCTACCATGCGGCGCACCAGTTCTTCAAATGAAATTTCTCTTTCCCAGCCAAGCTTCTCCTGGGCTTTTTTTGAATCTCCAAGCAGAAGTTCAACTTCAGCAGGTCTGAAAAATTCAGGATTTACGCAGACTCTTTCTATTCCGTCTTTGTCATATGCCTTTTCATTAATGCCGCTGCCTTCCCATGTAAGAGGCATTCCAGCCATATCAAATGCTATATTTACAAAGTCTTTGACTTCTCTTGTCTCACCTGTGCTGATTACATAATCATCAGGTTTGTCCTGCTGTAACATTAACCACATTGCATGTACATAGTCTTTTGCATGCCCCCAGTCTCTTTTTGCAGATAAATTTCCAAGTTCCACTTTATCAAGCAGACCATACTTAATCTGCGCTACTGCATTTGTAATTTTTCTTGTTACAAATTCATAGCCTCTTCGCTCTGACTCATGATTAAACAATATACCTGAGCATGCAAACATATCAAAGCTTTCACGATAATTTTTTGTAATCCAGTGTCCATATAATTTAGCAACACCATATGGACTTCTAGGATAAAAAGGTGTATTTTCATTCTGAGGAACACTCTGTACTTTACCAAACATTTCACTTGTTGATGCCTGATAAAATCTGCATTCCGGCTTTACAAGCCTGATTGCTTCAAGCATATTTGTTACACCGATAGCATCTATTTCTGCTGTTCCGACAGGAGTATCCCATGATGTAGCTACAAATGACTGTGCTGCAAGGTTATATACTTCATCTGCCTGTGAAATTTTCATTGCAGAAATAAGTGAAACCAAATCTGACATATCGGCATAAATAATCTTTATATCATTTATAAGATGTGCCACATTACCATAATCCACCTTACTTTTGCGTCGCATTATACCATATACTTCATATCCTTTTGCCAACAATTCTTCTGCCAGATAAGACGCATCCTGTCCTGTAATTCCTGTAATCAATGCATGCTTCATCATTTTTCCTCCTAATCAAACTATAAATAATCTGTTTTTCCCTGTTTTTTGAGAATTTCTACAACTTTTTTTACTTCCTGTGCTTTGTCTTTTCTGCAAATAAGTACCGTGTCATCTGTATCAACAGCTATTATATCTTCAACACCGACAAGTGCTATTAATTTTCCTGCTGTTTTTACAATACAATTGCTGCTGTCAACTGTTATTATATCTTCACCAATTAAAACATTGTTATTGTCATCTTCTTCATGGAATGTTCCAAGTTCGTCCAGACTGCCTACATCACTCCAGCCGTAATTTCCTGCAATTACCTGCACATTATCAGAATTTTCCATTATTCCATAATCAAGAGAGATTGATTCTAATTCCGGATAAACCTTATCAAGAACTTTATCTTCATTGACAGTTCCTCTTGCATCTATTATTTCATTCATCTGCTCACACATATCCGGCAGATATTTTTTGAATGCATCAAGTATAACTGAAACTTTAAAAACAAAAACACCGCTGTTCCAAGAATATTTACCTGTTGCCAGATATTCTTCTGCTTTTTCCAAATCGGGTTTCTCAACAAACTGTTCTACTGAATAAATCTCATCAGCAGTCTGACCTGCACTCTTAATGTAACCATAACCTGTTGCCGGGTAAGTCGGTGTAATTCCTATGGTCATTATACAGTCTTCTTTTTCTGCCTGTGCTGCAGCTTTTTGTATAATTCTTCTGTATTCTTCTATATTTTTTATATGATGGTCTGCGGCAAATACACACATAATTCCATCGCCTTTTTCTTTCTTAAGAACACTTGCCGCATACAAAATACACGGAGCAGTATTTCTTCCTGTAGGCTCCGTGAGTATATTTGAAAAGGGGATACCATTAAGTATCTCTTCTTCAACAAGTTTTCTGTTTTTTCTACCTGTTACGACATAGACATTTTCTCTCTTTATAAGTCCGTCCATACGGGCTATTGTTTCATTTAGAAGAATATCTTTACCACTTACATTTATGAACTGCTTCGGTCTTTCCATACGGCTTAATGGCCAGAATCTTGTCCCTGAACCACCTGCCATTACCACTTCATATAATTCCATAATTAATTCTCCATTCACTCTATACAAACTACATTCTCTATCATTTTTCTGAACATACATAAGCAAATCCAGCACATTACGGACATTAAGTTAAACTGCAGCTTTGCAAATAACATTCATTAAATCTCTTATATACTATAAATGAACAACTATAAAAAAACACCTATATACTCTCTTTTTTGTATATAAAACACATTTTGAGAAATAAACTAAATAAAATATAATATCAGAACTTTATTCAAAATCTTCTACATTCTGTCCATTTTTAAATTTCTCATATTCAGATTCAAAAAATTCTTTGAGTTCTTTTCTGAATCGTTCTTCGCTGAATTTCTCAGCATGCTTTCTTATATAATCACCGTCAAATTCTATTTTCTTAAAACGCTCAACTGCATCTGCAACTGATTCTACTGTCTGCTCTGCAAAAAATACTCCTGTTTTATTTTCTTCAACAGTCTCTAAAGCTCCACCTTTGCCGAGCGCAATTACAGGTTTTCCACATGCCTCTGCTTCAATTGGAGTAATTCCAAAATCTTCCTCACCAGGAAACAAAAAAGCATGACATCCCTGCATATATTTAAGCACAGTCTCATCATCAACGCGTCCAAGCATTTCAACTGTCGGGCCGGCTTTTGATGCAACATTTTTGTATTCACTTCCGTCTCCGATTATCTTAAGCGGAAGTCCTAGTTTTGTGAATGCTTCTGCAACCAAATCAATTCTTTTATACGGAACAAGTCTTGAAACAACAAGATAATATCCTTCATCTGTATCACTTTTTTTGAACATTGATGTTCTTACAGGCGGATAAATAACTTTAGACTCTCTTCGATAATGTTTCTTTATTCTTTTTGCCACATTATTAGAATTAGCGATAAACGCATCAACTCTGTCGGCAGAAAGTCTGTCCCACTGGCGAATACCTTTCATCATCCAGGCTATAAGAAACCGTGCAAATCCATTTTTAGGACGCACATATTCATGATAAAAATCCCAGCCATAACGCATAGGTGTATTGCAATAACATATATGAAGTGTGTTAGCACCTGTTATTACCCCCTTTGAACAGCTTGTATTTGATGATATAACCAAATCATAATCGGATAAATCAAACTGCTCAAATGCATATGGCATAAACATCAGATAAGATGTATATTTTTTCTTAGCAAATGGCAGCTTCTGTATAAATGATGTGCGGATATCCATCTTTTTAAAATCTTCCGGCATATTATTTTTATCATAAACTGTAGTATAGATAGGTGCATCCGGATAAAAATCAT
>CAJJNI010000205.1 GCA_905193085.1 uncultured Lachnospiraceae bacterium
ATCAATAGCTGATGCCTATGACTCAATGACAAGTGACAGAGTTTACCGTAATAAAATGAATACAGCTGAAATTATCGCTGAATTTGAAAGATGCCTTGGAACGCAGTTTGACCCGGAAATTGGTGAAATATTTGTTTCTATGCTAAAAGAGGGTTTTAATGCTTCCCCTGAGCTTAAGACAATTACCGTAACATCAGATGAGAACAACTTTATGGAAGAAAGTAACATGCTCTTAAATAAAGTTATATCAGAATTTACATCTACAATAAAAAAGACTGCAACAACTGATGCCCTTACAAAACTTTACAACAGAAGCTTTATGGAAGAAAAGATTTCTGAATTATTGCGCCATTCACATAAAGGCGCTCTGTTTATTGTTGATATGGATAATTTCAAATTTGTAAATGATAATTTCGGTCACATTATGGGAGATAAGATTTTAAAAACATTTGCATCTACGCTTTTAGAATGCATATCGGAATCTGACTATGCAGGTCGTCTTGGAGGAGATGAATTTATAATATTCTTTGATAACATAAGCAGTTACCAGATTTTATCAATGATTGCAAAGAAAATTATTAATACCCTTAACGATAATTTAAGTAAAATTCTTCCTGAAGCTACAACAAGTGTATCTATGGGAATTGCTCTGGCACCTGATGATGGGGCAGATTATCTTACACTATATAAAAATGCTGACAGGGCTTTATACTATATTAAAGAAAACGGCAAAAATTCATTTCACTTTTTCCGCGACAGAAATGCATCAAAGAAAAAACCTTCATCTAAAAATGCTGATATTGCAACAGTTCATCATATATTAGATGGCACAGTTAAAGATAAAAACGGCGCATACAATGTATTATACGCAGATTTCCAGAAAATATACAGTTTTATTTCAAGATATGTTGACAGAAAATATTCCGTTGTCCAGATAATACTGTTTACATTGCAGAGTGTGTCCGGTTATATTTCTTCTGAAATAGAAGATGAAGCAATGACTGCTTTAAAAAATGCAATTGTTACATCACTTCGCTCTGCTGATGTGACAACCAGATACAGCAGTGTGCAGCATATTGTTGTACTTATGGATTCAAACATCGAAAATGGTAAAAAAGTTGCTGAGAGAATTATTAATACCTATAACACACTCTACTCTAACAACAAAATTAAAATAACCTATGATATTGAAAGCATTGAACCGAAAAATTTTGAAAATAAACATCTTGAAGATTTTTAGTATTAAAAGAAGTGAAACTACCATTTTACGAACAGTTAAGCTGAATTATTACGAATTTTAGTATAAATTTCAGAAAATGAGTAGATTTTTATTTTCATTCATTGTATAATATATGAGTTATAGTGTGAAAAAACGAAGGAGGACTTATATTTCATGGCAGTTAAGTATGTATTTGTTACCGGTGGTGTTGTATCCGGTTTAGGAAAAGGAATTACTGCTGCATCTTTGGGACGCCTGCTTAAAGCAAGGGGCTATCATGTTACAATGCAGAAGTTTGACCCATATATCAATATTGACCCGGGTACGATGAACCCAATCCAGCACGGAGAAGTTTTTGTTACTGATGATGGTACAGAAACAGATTTAGACCTTGGACATTATGAAAGATTTATCGACGAAAATCTTGACCGTAATTCCAATGTTACTACAGGAAAAATTTATTGGTCTGTCCTCCAGAAAGAAAGAAGAGGAGACTTTGGTGGAGGTACCGTTCAGGTTATTCCACATATTACTAATGAAATCCAGAGTCGTTTTTACAGAAATGTATCTGACGATGATATGCATATTGCCATTATCGAAGTTGGCGGTACTGTCGGCGATATCGAAAGCCAGCCTTTCTTAGAATCAATCAGACAGTTCCAGCATAAGGTAGGCAGGGAAAATGCTATTTTAATTCATGTTACACTTATTCCATACCTCAAAGCTTCAGGCGAAATGAAGACAAAACCAACACAGGCAAGTGTTAAGGAATTACAGGGTATGGGTATTCAGCCTGACATTATTGTATGTCGTTCAGAACACCCTCTGGACGATGGACTCAAAGACAAAATTGCATTATTCTGTAATGTTCCCCAGAACCATGTTCTGCAGAATCTTGATGTTGAATATTTATATGAAGCACCTCTTGCTATGGAAGAAGAGAAGCTTGCGAAAGTTGCATGTGAATGTCTTAACCTTGAATGTCCGGAACCTGATTTGGAAGACTGGAAAAACATGGTCCAGGCTTTAAAGAATCCTACTACAGAAGTAAATATTGCGCTTGTCGGTAAATATATCCAGCTCCATGACGCATACATCAGTGTTGTAGAAGCTTTAAAACATGGTGGAATTGCAGCAAGAGCAACAGTAAATATTAACTGGGTAGATTCAGAGCTTGTAAATGACGATAATGCAGCTGAAATACTAAAAGATGCTGATGGAATATTAGTTCCGGGTGGATTTGGTGACAGAGGTATCGAAGGAAAAATTTCAGCAATCAAATATGCAAGAACAAACAACATTCCTTTCTTAGGTCTTTGTCTTGGAATGCAGCTTTCAATTGTTGAGTTCTGTCGTAATGTTGTAGGTTACAAAGATGCACACAGTGTAGAACTTCAGCCTAACACAACACACCCTGTTATACATCTTATGCCTGAACAGGACGGCATTGAAGATATCGGCGGTACTTTAAGACTTGGTTCATATCCATGTGTACTCAAAGAAGATTCTATTGCTTACTCTCTTTATGGCGAAAAGACAATTCATGAAAGACATCGTCATCGTTATGAAGTAAACAATGACTACAGAAAAGATTTAACTGATAACGGAATGGTTCTTTCAGGAATTTCTCCAGATGGCAGAATTGTAGAAATGATTGAATTAAAAGACCACCCGTGGTTTATTGCAACTCAGGCACACCCTGAACTTAAATCAAGACCAAACCGTCCACATCCATTATTTAAAGGATTTATAGAAGCGGCTGTTAAGAATAAATAATATTAAATAAAAGACCTGACTATCGATTTCATATCAATAATCAGGTCTTTTATTTTATCTTCTCTTCTATATATTATATATAATATTATTAAATGATGTTGGGGTCAAAAGCCCCCAATTATGATGCCTACGGATTGCTCCGCACTACGTGCTCCCACAACTTGAGAAACACTCTTCGTGAGTTTCTCAAGTTATCGCGACAGTCGCCAAGGTCTCGTGCAAGCACGGACTTTGGCTCGTTGTTCGCGTAAATCCTGCCCAATATTCGCATATCGTGGGATTAACATCCCACTTTTATGCTCATATCGGGGCGGGTCACAAAGTCTTTCACCCACCTATGAGCAAGCTCATGTGGGTTTAGACCTTTTGACCCTGGCATCATTAAATTTAATCAAGATATTTTATCTCAACTTCTACATTTTTAGTTTTTCCAGTCTCATCAAGCTCAACTATACAATAGCTGCACTTCTTCCCATCCTGTCTCGGATAAGACAGGCTTCCCGGATTAACTATATAATATCCGTTTTCATTTATCACTACAGGTCTGTGAGTGTGCCCGAAAAAGACTAAATCAAAATCTCTTTCCTGAGCTACACGGTAAAGCTCCTGCATACCAACCGACACATAGTAATAATGTCCGTGTGTAAGAAGAATTTTGTGCTGTCCGATAGTCAGTTCTCTTTCTTTTGGCAGTTGTGAAAAGAAATCATTATTGCCCTGAACAAATTCCACGGGACATTTGGCAACACCGCTTATATATACTTCACTGCCCTCTACATCGCCAAGATGAAAGACCATATCAAAAATTCCTTCTTTTTCTATAACCCGTGCAAAATTTTCATTTTTTCCATGTGTATCACTAACAACTAATATTCTCATATGCATTTACTCCTATATCCATTTTTGAATATACTTTTTCATTTCTTTCAAAGCTTTGCCTCTGTGACTTATTTCGTTCTTCTGTTCAGGAGAAAGCTCTGCTGAATAACATGAAAATTCCGGAACATAAAATATCGGGTCATATCCAAAACCGTTTTCACCCTTTATTTCATGACCTATTCTTCCCTCAATTGTCGCTCTGGTTATCTTAGTTGTTCCGTCAGGAAATGCTGCACAGATTGCACATACAAATCTTGCAGTTCTCTTATCTTCCTCAACATCTTTTAATTTATCCAAAATAGCATTATTTTTTATATCATATGAAGTGTCTTCACCCATAAATCTTGCTGAATACACTCCTGGTGCTTTGTCAAGATAATCTATTTCAAGCCCGGAATCATCAGCAAGAACTATTGCATCACCACACAATTTACTTATCTGTGTCGCTTTTATTTTTGCATTTTCTTCAAATGTAGTACCATCTTCAACTATGTCTGCAAAAATGCCTGCCTCTTTCTTTGACATTATCTGCGCATCTATATCGGACAGAATCTTTTGTATCTCTTTCATTTTTCTTTTATTTTCAGTTGCAAAATTTAT
>CAJJNI010000206.1 GCA_905193085.1 uncultured Lachnospiraceae bacterium
TTCTTTCTTTGAGCGGCTGCAGACTTTAAATTCTATAATTATAGCATAATATTTTGCATAATCATGTGGAATCATCATTATGTCATATCTTCCAAAACCACTCTCCCGATTTGAGCGTATTTCATAATTTTCTGCCTGGTCTGCCATAATCCCCAATACAAAACCATGATAAAAACGCTCCGGCTCTTCACTTTCATCATTACCATTTCCAACATCAAAATAACTGAATGTTGCAAGTGCCATTCTTTTCATATAATAATTCATTGCATCTATATCGCCCTGCATTAATGACTTTACAAACCTTCCATACGAAGCTTCTGAATTTTCAAACCAGCTCCTGAACATATTTGAAAACATACTTATTGTTTCAAGATTTGTAATCTTAAGCTTATACAACGGTTCTAATGTTATTCCATAATAATCAATATCTTCCACCTTGAGATAACCACTTGCAAGAAGCAGGCTCCAAATAGCATTTTCATTGCTGTCCAATTGATTAAACACTATCTGTTCATCAAAACCAACCGCTATCTCCCTGTTATTAAGTAAATCTTCCATTTTCTCTTTCACATCAGATGATGCGGTACGAATTAATTGTCCAACCAGACCATTTGAACTGGTAGAAGCCCAATATGGGCGAAGCTTCTTTTCTTTTAAATAATTTGTAATAGACCACGGATTGTATATATCACGATGTTCTCCGAATGTAAACCCGTCATACCACTTTTTGACTATCTCTTTTCTATCTCCCATATCAAAGTCATCAAGTGCAGCAAACACCTCTTCTTCCGTAAAACCAAAACAGTCTGCATACATATCGGAAGTGGTCGTTACAACACGCAGATTGTTAAGGTCAGAGAAAATACTTTCCTTTGAAACCCTTGTAATGCCTGTCATAACAGCCCGTTCAAGATACGGATTTGTCTTAAAAGTAGAATTAAACAGGTTGCGGATAAATGAAATAAATTCACTGTAATAACCATATAAATATGCTTCCTGCACAGGCGTGTCATATTCATCTAAAAGGATAATCGTTTTTTTACCAAAATATCTTGTCATATAATTACACAAATCTTTCAGTGAGCGGTAAATTAATGCATCAGACACTTCTTCTTTTATTAATCCTTTTGCATGTGCATTCATCAATGGAAAAAATGACTTTTCTTCATCTGACAATGCATCTGTCTCTGTAATAAAACGGAAATTCTGATAAACTTCATTTATTATAAGAAAAATGCTTGTTCTGGCATCTTTATAATTATTTGCCTTAACATCAGCAAAACTCAAAAATATGACCG
This sequence comes from uncultured Lachnospiraceae bacterium, assembly GCA_905193085.1. Classification (GTDB taxonomy): domain Bacteria; phylum Bacillota; class Clostridia; order Lachnospirales; family Lachnospiraceae; genus CAJJNI01. The sequence continues at coordinate 1,299 of CAJJNI010000206.1, forward strand.
GATATGTTCCCTGCAATTTCCGGTATCTCTCATCTTCCCAAACTGAAAGTCCTTCAAATAAATCTCCCCTGTCAGAACATGTAGTTGAAAAGAAACAGTCAAGCATACTCATATTCAGAGTTTTTCCAAAACGACGCGGACGGGTAATCAGTGTAATATCATCGGCATTATCCCACCATTCCTTTATAAATTTTGTTTTATCAATGAAAAAATAATCATTTTCTCTTAATGAGGCAAAATCCTGCTTTCCAATACTTATTACTTTCCCCATAAATTCACCCGCTTTCAATATAAGTTCATATTTTTTATATTATATCAATGATTATGCGAAACATCAAGCCTGATACCGTTGTTTTAAATTATCTGCAGATACAGCAATATAGCCCACTACCTTATGATAATGGGCTATATATCTTAATATTTTTGAATGTCAGATATTTTTGTAACTGCTCCTAATTTTAAAAATCACTTTATATCACTGTGATAATAAATTATGATACTAATATTGTTTTCTCACTTGTTATTGTCCATTTGCCATCTACTTTATTAATCACACATCTGTCATAGTTTGCATCTAAAGGACCACCTGTTCTTTTCTTAACAACAACAATTTCATCTTCTTTTACAGATTCTACTTCCAAAGAATACCAGTCCCCCCGCATAGACCGCCAGCTACCATTTTCGTTCTCTTTATATTGCATTTCAGGCTGGCTTTTTATCTCTTCCATTGTTCCGGCAATTATTATATCTCCGTCACTTTCATTCTTCATATAATCAATTATTTCCTGCTTCTGCTCTATTGTTGTAAAGGCAAGACCATTGGCATCAAGTGCATATACATCTCCCGGATAAATTTTATTACAAGTCGGAAGTAACAGCTCATAAACCTCTACAAAATTTATATTCTTAACAACTTCTTCATCATACTCAATCCCTTCCACATTTGTAGTATCTACAAGCTGTGGCCTGATTATAACCGGAGTTTCACTTTCTGTTGGTTGTGGAGATTCTGTTACAGTTGGAGTCTGTGTTGGCTCCATTGAATTTATGGTATCATCATCATTTAAAACAGGAATTTTTATTATGATATTATTATCAATTCCCAACGCAAACTTTAACATATCACTTACATTGTCTAAATTTGCAGTTATCTTTGTATCTTTTTCAATTCCCAATGCAAATTTAAGACAAATTCCCACATCAGTCAGTGTAACTTTTCCATCACCATCAAAATCACCTTCCGATACTTTCTTCAAATCATACTTTGCATCACCCTTACTCTCAGCCGCAAACATTGATACTGCGGCCATTGTCAATAATGTTGCAGTCAATAGTGTCACTGTTAAAAAACTCTTCTTTGCTGCCATAATTATTCCTCCCTTTCTACATATATAATACTATATAGCCGCAAGTTTTTCAAGCTTTTTTAATTTATTTTTAATTCTTTTTTTATTTTTTATATAAATATACTATAATTTATTTATATGATACCAATATCCAAAATTCTAACATCACATGCGCCTGCCAATATATAGGTAAAAACCCTTAGACCCCGACCCCCAATATCATCATATCGTTAATATCTTTATATAACCACCTTCTATATTTATCGTAAATATTCAAGCACCGAACTGACCGCCGCCGCACCATCTGCCACCGCAGTTACAACCTGTCTTAGTTTCTTAGTGCGCGCATCTCCTGCAACAAAAAGTCCATCAGCAGATGTGATGCAGTCTTCACCGGCTATAACATATCCGTTTTTATCAAGAGTTCCTGTATCTTTTAGTATTTTCGTATCGGGCATCATTCCAATTGCAAGAAAAATTCCATCTAAATTTATCTTTTTACCATTATTTAAAACAATTCCCGAAAGTCTTTCCTCGCCCATAAGTTTCTCTATATAAGCATTTGTCTTTATAATTACATTTTCTTTTTCTTTTAATTTATTCAATGTTGCACTGTTACCACGAAAATCGTCTCTTCGGTGTATAAGATAAACTGCCTTGCACATATTTGACAAATATAGAGCTTCGTCCAGTGCAGAATTTCCGCCACCGACAACAGCAGTAACTTTGTCTTTGAAAAAAGCTCCGTCACAAACAGCACAGTATGAAATACCATTCCCTTCAAATTTTTCTTCACCTTCAATTTCAAGTGAACGGTATCTGCTCCCACCCGCAAATATTACAGTTTTTGTAATAATATGCGAACCGTCTTTTAAGCTGGCATGCCACATTTTATCCAAAAAATCAAGCTTTTCTACTCTTGATTCTATAAATTTTGCACCTGAATTTAATGCATGCTTCTTAAATGCCATGCACAAATCAAACCCTGATATATCCGGCATTCCCGGATAATTGTCAACATTTGCGCTGTCAGCAATCTGTCCCATCTCATATTTATCCGGAATTGCAACCGCCATGTTTAATTCTGCCCGTTTTGCATAAATTGCTGCACTAAGTCCTGCCGGACCACCACCGATAATAAGTAAATCAAGTTTTTCTGCCATAATTAACTCCCATTTTGCAATATTTATTTATACAAAACATTATTGACCGGCAAAATCATATTATACATTTTTTGTTTTTCTGTAGAAATATATAAACCTTAAACCAAACACTAAAACCAGAAATATCCATGAAAAAGCCTCTGCATATGCCACAACCATATTATCCCATAATCCGGCAAACAGATATGAGCACATGATACGTACAGCAAGGGACGCTATTCCGGCGGCTCCTGAAAAAAGCATATCTGCCATTCCCTCAAGATACCCCTTTATACTCATTGCAAGTCCATTGAAAATATAAAATACTGCAATTGTTTTAAAAAATGTCTCTCCTATACTAACTGCTTCTTTACTTAAGCCAAATATTGAAAGAAGATTTTTTCCTGTTAATATGATAACCACTGTTAATATAAGAGACATTACAGACATTAAAACTGTACCCAGCCTGAATATTTTTTCTGCATCTTCTTTATTGCCGGCACCCGTCTGTTGTGCAACAAGGGTCGATATTGCCGTACTAAGATTAATTATTGGCAATAATAAAACAGTATCAACCCTGTATGCTGTTGTAATGGCAGCAACTGTCTGCTCACCAAAGCCATTCATAAATCTTTGTAAAAACACGTTTCCAACAGAAGTAACACTGCTT
>CAJJNI010000207.1 GCA_905193085.1 uncultured Lachnospiraceae bacterium
CGAATGCGTATTCTTCAATTAAAAGAGTAATAGGAATTCCGGGGGATACAATACAGATAAAAGACGGAGTTGTCTATATCGACGGAGAAAAATACGAAGAAGAATGGGATAACATGACCGATGCCGGAATTGCTGAGGACGAGATAAAGTTAGACATAGAAGAATACTTTGTTCTTGGTGACAACAGAAATAACAGTGAGGACAGCAGATATGCTGATGTTGGAATTGTAAAGCTTGGCGATATAGAAGGAAAGGCATGGCTGTATAACGGAAAAGGATTTTCATTTGGAAGAATAAAATAATTGCGGTCAAAATTTAAACACATTTATGATGTATAATGATATCAATAAAAATCTACACGCATCATAGTTGTTTTTTTAGCATGACATCATTATATAAGAGAAAGGATTAAGTTAGCATGAATTTTCAGTGGTATCCTGGACATATGACGAAAACAAGGCGTATGATGCAGGAAGATATTAAACTTATAGATTTGGTAATAGAAGTATTAGATGCAAGAGTGCCTATGGGAAGCAGAAATCCCGATATAGACGGACTTGCAGGAAACAAAGCAAGACTGATTCTGTTAAATAAAGCTGATTTGGCAGATGAGCGGGCTACGAAAGAGTGGAGCGAATATTTTAAGCAGAAAGGTTTTTTTGTTGTTGCAATTAATGCAAGAAATAAGACAGGTTTTAAGACTATCCAGAATGAAATTCAAAAAGCCTGCAGCGAGAAAATTGCAAGAGATTTAAAGCGAGGAATTAAAAACCGTCCGATTCGTGCAATGGTTGTCGGAATACCAAATGTTGGAAAATCAACATTTATAAATTCATATGCAGGCAAAGCATGTACCAAGACAGGAAATAAGCCTGGTGTTACAAAAGGTAAGCAGTGGATAAAGCTTAACCGTTCGGTGGAACTGTTAGATACACCGGGGATTTTGTGGCCTAAATTTGAAGACCAGATGGTAGGTTTGCGGCTTGCACTCATTGGTTCTATTAAAGATGAGATTCTTAATGTTGAAGAACTTGCGTTAGAGCTTATCAAATATTTGAGAGCAAACTACAGCGGCATTTTAACTGAGCGTTATAAGGTTGAAGAAGAGGGAAGCGATGCAGATGTTTTAAAAAATATTGCATTAAACCGTAACTGCGTTCAGAAAGGAAATGAAATAGATTACTTAAAGGCTGCTAACATTATTCTTGAAGAGTTTAGAAATGGTAAAATCGGAAAAATAACTTTAGAATTACAGCAATAGTAAGGAGTTAAAAGCAATATGGAATTCATTGACCTTGACAAAAAGTTATCAGGCTCTGATTCGTCATATGAAAAATTGCCGTCAGATAAAAAAACAAAACGAAATATAATATCTGAAATTTTACATTTTATTTTAGCAGTTGCATTTGTATTTGCCGGTGCTTTTTTAATCGTGACATTTATTGCACAGAGAACCCAGGTCAATGGAAGTTCAATGGAGACAACTTTGTCTGATAAAGATAATCTTATAGTCGAGAAGATATCTTATCATTTTATAAAGCCCCACAGGTTTGATATTGTTGTTTTTCCACATGAAGTCAATGGTAAAAATATTTATTACATAAAGAGAGTAATCGGACTTCCGGGCGAAAAGGTACAGATTTCCAATGGGATAATTTATATAAATGATGTGGCTCTCGATGAAGATTACGGGTGTGAAGTTATGTCTGAAGCAAAGCTTGCAGCATCGCCGATTGTACTTGGAGATGATGAGTATTTTGTGCTTGGAGATAACAGAAATCACAGCTCTGACAGCAGGGAAATCGGTCCTGTTAAAGAAGATACAATTGTTGGGAGGGCAGTATTCAGGATATGGCCGTTAAGTAAATTTGGGAGGTTAAAATGATTACAATACAACAGATAAAGAATGAATTTGAGGCAGCGAATGAAAATATGCTGCCTTTGCTGTTTGAAAAATATGAAACAGATGAAAGAAGCGGAGTAAAGAAAATTTTAGCTTCATACAGAAAAAAACAGGAAAAACTGTTTGCAGAAAGAGAAAGACTGAAAAAAATGACTGTTTATGAAGAACAGTATAAAGATTATGAATATATCTGTGGAATAGATGAAGCCGGAAGAGGACCTTTGGCGGGACCGGTTGTTGCAGGAGCAGTAATACTCCCAAAAGACTGTGAAATATTATATTTAAATGATTCAAAGCAGCTTTCAGCAAAAAAAAGAGATGAGTTGTATGATGAAATAATTGAAAAAGCAATTTGCGCGGAGGTTGGAATTGTAGGACCGGCAGTCATTGATGAGATTAATATTCTTCAGGCTACATATGAGGCTATGAGAACTGCAGTTTCAAAATTAAAAATAAAACCGCAGATATTACTAAATGATGCAGTCACAATACCCGATATAAATATTAAGCAGGTACCTATAATAAAAGGTGATGCCAAAAGTGTATCAATTGCTGCTGCGAGTATTATAGCTAAAGTGACAAGGGACAGGCTTATGATAGAGTATGATAAGATAATGCCCGAATATCAGTTTGCGTCAAATAAAGGTTATGGTTCTGCAGAGCATATTAAAGTTTTAAAAGAAATAGGGGCATCAGCGATACACAGGAAGAGTTTTATTAAAAATTTTGTATAACATGGTTGAATTAAGAAACAGATTCAGTTATATATTCTGCACATATTAATATTTAATCTCAGATTAAAAGCAGCCATTACAGGAGAATATTATGATGGATTCATTTGAAAGTGCTATCAGAAGTGGCAGTCAGTCAATTGAAAATCAGTATACAGTTCCAATAAAAGAAAAAAACCCGGCATCGTCGGCTATTACAAGGCTGTCGGTTGGAGAAGAATTTTATGGAGAAGTAACAGATGTGTCAAAAGGAACGGTAACTTTGCGTCTTGATAATGGACAGAGCCTGCAGGCAAGGTTACAGGGACAGTATAAGTTCAACATAGGTGAAAAGGTAATGTTTGAGGTTAAATCAAATGATTCGTCACTTGTAGAAATACGCCCTGTTATTCCTGGTGAGCAGAGTATAAACCAGACCATTTTAAAGGCTCTTGCAGCGGCAGAAATTCCTGTAAATGATAAGACGGTAGAATTGCTTAAGAATCTTCTTAATGAGCAGATGCCAATAGATAAGTCAACTTTAAACAGAATGTACAAGCTTGTTCTCTCAAATAATTCTGCTGACACATCAAGTATAGTGCAGATGTCTAAATTTAATCTTCCGGTTACAGAAGAAAGTATCAGTCAGTTTGAAAATTATAAAAATTTTAATCATCAGATTAGTTCAGAAGCAGAAATTGTCTCTAAAGAATTATCGGAAATAATTACTCAACTTGCAGATGAGAATAATATTCATTCAAATGAATTTACTTCTAAAATACTTGATTTGATATTACCTGACATAAAAGAAAATGTTTCAGATGCTTCTGTGAGGCTTTCTGATGCGTCAGCAAGCCAGATACAGCAGAATGTGGAAAATACATCGGAGTCGGTTAAAACAGAGGTTACAGGCACTGTTTCAGATGATACAGATATATTTACAAATCTTGATGGAGAACAGGCCACAGACAGTCTGCAGAGTCAGGGCAAATCTGATGCAGGATATAACAGCATAATTGGAAAGGATATGCATACCACATTACTTGACAGTTTTTTTGATAAGCAGCAGTTAAGTGAACTTTCGAAGGCTTTTGAGCTTTCAGGTGCAGACCGTGAAATATATCAGAAAATTTCTGATGGTAATATATCAGTAAATGACATGCTTATGGAAATGAAAAATATTTCCGATATGGGTGGCAATCTTAAATTTATTACAAAAAATAAAACATTTCAGCATCTTTTTGCGAAGGTTCTTGAAAATAATATGCTTTTAAGTCCGCAGGAATTACAGGAAGAATCAGGTGTGGAACGCTATTATTCAAGGCTTAAAGAACTTACTTCAACACTTGGTAATATGCTTGAGATGGTTGGAAAAGAAATGACCCCTGCCGCAAAAGGACTTTTGGGAATGGCAGATAATATAGACTTTATGAATCAGTTAAACCAGATGTTTACATATGTGCAGCTTCCACTTAAGTTGTCAGAGCAGTCAGCTCATGGTGATTTGTATGTATATACTAAAAAGAAAGAACTTTCAGAAAAAAACGGAAAAATAACAGCAATGCTTCATCTTGATATGACAAATCTTGGCAGTATGGATATATTTGCACAGCTTGAAAATAACAGTGTTGATTTGAATTTTAAGATGGAAAATGAAGATGCACTGAATTTAATGAAAGACAATATAGACATACTTATAGAGCGGCTTGAAAAAAGAGGTTATGTATCAAATGTGCAGTTTGATATTGATAAAATAGAAGATGATTTTGTAGATGATTTCTTAGAACATGAGCAGCTAAAACATCAGATTCCGATGCAGCGTTTTTCTTTTGATGTTAAAGC
>CAJJNI010000208.1 GCA_905193085.1 uncultured Lachnospiraceae bacterium
AGCAAATCGAATGTATCATTTGCATCTCTGTCCATCTTATTTATAAATGTAAATATAGGAATGTGCCTCATAACACATACTTTAAATAATTTTCTTGTCTGTGCCTCAACACCTTTTGAAGCATCAATTACCATGACTGCTGAATCGGCCGCCATGAGTGTACGGTAAGTATCTTCTGAGAAATCCTGATGTCCCGGAGTATCAAGAATATTAATGCAGCAATTTCCATAGTGGAACTGCAACACTGAACTTGTTACCGAAATACCTCTTTCTTTTTCTATTTCCATCCAGTCTGATACAGCATGCCTTGCTGTCGCCTTACCTTTTACGGAACCTGCTAAATTAATTGCACCTCCATATAAAAGGAATTTCTCCGTAAGTGTTGTCTTACCCGCATCAGGATGAGATATAATGGCAAAAGTCCTTCTCTTTTCTATTTCTTCGTTAAATGACATTAGTTAATTCCTCCTGTTAAAAAATTTCAATTGCATCTCCTGCAATGTCTCCTGTAACTCCAAGATATGAAAGAATGGTTGCAGCAATATCGGAAAAGCTTGCTCTTGTTCCCTGTGAACCACATTTCTTTACAGGTTTTCCATATATTATAAGTGGTGTGTATTCTCTTGAGTGGTCTGTTGATGGTGTTGCAGGGTCACAGCCGTGGTCAGCTGTTATCATAAGCACATCTTCATCTCTTAATTCTTTAATAATTTCCGGAAGTCTCTCATCAAAATATGTCAGTGCTTTTGCATATCCGTCAACATCATTTCTATGTCCGTAGAGCATATCATAGTCTACAAGATTAGTAAAACATATTCCCTCAAAATCTTTATTCATATATTCAAGTGTTTTGTTAATACCATCCTCGTTATTTTTAGTGCGCACCATATCTGTAATTCCACAGCCGGCAAATATATCATTAATTTTACCAACTGCATTTACGCTCATACCTGCTTCTTTAATATAGTCAAGCATAGTCTTTTGTGGCGGTTCAAGTGAAAAATCATGACGATTGGAAGTTCTTGTAAAATTACCTTTTTCACCAATAAACGGTCTTGCAATAACTCTTCCTACTCCATGCTCTCCAGTTAAAATTTCTCTTGCAATCTTACAGTATTCATAAAGCTTCTCAACCGGAACAACTTCTTCATGTGCTGCAATCTGAAATACACTGTCTGCAGAAGTATATACAATTAAATTGCCTGTTTTCATATGCTCTTCGCCATAATCTTTAATTACCTCAGTTCCCGAATAAGGTTTGTTACACAATATTCCTCTTCCTGTTGCTTTACTGAATGCATCAAGCACTTCTTTCGGGAAACCGTCAGGATATGTCGGAAGAGGCTTTTTAGAAATAATACCTGCAATTTCCCAATGTCCTATTGTTGTATCTTTTCCCGCAGACACCTCAGTCATTCTTGCAACTGCTGCCTTAGGAGCTTTAACTGATTCTCCCCAGTCATTTCCGTCAATATTAAACAAACCAAGTTCTGCCATATTAGGCATGTTAAAATACTGACTTTTTGAAGCTGAGCGAAGCGTATTGCTTCCTTCATCATGAAATGCTGCTGCGTCCGGCATCTCGCCTATACCTACACTGTCAAGTACAATCAAAAAAACTCTCTTCAAAACAATCCTCTCCTTTTCTAATCAAGAAATATTTTAAGAAAACAACGACAGACTAAAAAGTCTGTCGCCAAAAACATTCATTCAATTTTATGATACCAGTGTATCAAAGTCATTCTTAGTTAAAGAATTCTTTTCTCATATGCTTATAAAGAGTATGAAGCTGTTCTACTTCAAGCTTTCTGCTGCCTGTAAGGTCATTCTTATCCTTATTTCTGCAGTTAAGTGTCATAGGAACTCCTTCAAGATTCATATGATATTTAGCATTTACAGGATATACCTGACATTCAATAACTGAAGCAAATCCTAAAAATGCCTGCATTAATTCAGCTTTTTCTGGCTGCTCTTTAAAGTTCTTGCAAAGCCAGCCATACATATCAGCATGGAAGTTAGCCATTACACCGCTGAATCCTGAACAGCCCATCTTAAGACTTTCAAGAAGTGTAGCACTGTTAGCATTAAATATTTTAAGAGGTGTTCCTTTTACAGCCTCAACTTTAGCTTTAAGTCCGTCAAGGTCACAGCATGTATCTTTAAGGAATGCAAATTTTCCTGTCTCTGCACACCATTTAAGTGTCTCAGGAGCAACAAGTCTCTTATATGGATAAGGACATTCATAAATACCAAAACTGTCACATGGAATATTATCTATCATATATTCAATATTTTTCTTTGCAACATCTTCACTCTCATCAGGCTTTGCAAACTGATTTGAAATAAATACATATGAATCCACACCGGCATCTATAATTGCCTTTGCCTCTTCTATCTGGTCTTCTCTTTCCTTGGCAACATGTCCTGATGCAATTACACCGATATGCTTTGGTGTGTTCTCAACAACGAACTTTGCAAGTTCAAGTCTTTCTTTCTTATCAAGGAAAAACATTTCACTTGACTGACATACTGCAAAAATTCCATCAACACCCTGCTTATCATACCACTCAATGATACGAAGCACTGCATCATAATCAATCTTATTATCCTCTGTATAAGGTGTAATCATTACCGGCCATACGCCATCGGCTATAGTTTTCATCTGTAATTCCTCCTAAAAATTGTAAATTAAGCATCTGTTCTTATTGTAATACAATACGCTTTAAGATACAAGGAGTTTTTTTATAATGAAGCATTATTTCTATTTCAAAATAACTGGCTTTATCTATATTTTTAACATTACTCTTGCAATACATTTCCGTATGGCCTTTTGGTAAACCATAAATAACAGTATGTTTCATAAAACTTATCGCTTTTACAATATTCGATTTTCCTGCTTACCATCATTTACTCTGATGCAGCGACAGTTAAGGTGTTTATATCTCTTTAGCTGTCATGATAATCTTTTATTGTTTAATTCTTATACCATATCTGCCCTACCCCCATACTACATGACTTCCTCCATTGTCTTTACTTACCATGAGTCTGTCATCTATCTGGCTTTTCAGTTCGTCTACATGTGAAATGATTCCTATGAGGCGGTTTCCTCCGGCAAGCTGCTTAAGAATTGTAACTGCCTGGTTTCGTGATTCTTCGTCTAATGTTCCAAAGCCTTCATCTATAAACATCATATCTAATGAAACAGCACTCTTCATGTTCTGGATTATGTCTGCCATGCCAAGCGCCATAGCAAGTGCAGCCATAAATGACTCTCCACCTGAGAGGGTTTTTACATCTCTTATGGTGTCTGTAACCAAAGAATGTACCATAAGGTCAAGACCTGTATTTGTCTGACCGCCAAATTCTTCTTCTTTTCGCATTACAAGCTCAAACTGTCCGGCCGACATATTTATAAATCTTCTGTTTGCCGCTTTTAACACTCTGTCAAGATAATAACGCTGAACATAAGTTTCCAAATCAAGCTTGCTTTGTCCTGCCACCTTTCCTGTTGCAACACCTGAAAGTCTTTCAAGGCATATGTGTTTTTTGCGGTATTTATTATAAAGCTTATTTTTGTCTTTAAGGTTGCTTAACACTTTTTTGTTTGTGTCAAGTTTATATGCCTGTTCATTTTTTTGTTTCTCCAGGCAGGCTGCCTGTCCTTCTATGCTCGATAACTGCTCTTTTAAAATCGATATATCAGGTTTTTCGTTGTCTCCAATTATATCTGATGAAGCTTTTATGGCTGATTTGGCATTTTCTTTTTTACTGAAATATGCTCTTATCTGTTCTTCTTTTTTTCTTAAGTCTTCTATCGTTATAGAATTTGTCAGTAAAAGCATTTTTTCTTCTGATATTTCTTTTTTATTAAGCTGCTGCAGATATTTTTCTTTTTTCTCTGTTAATTTTAAACTTTCATCTTCATGCTGTTTATTAAGCATGATAAGTTTTGATTTACTGTTTACTGCAGCTTCTTTTGCCGCCTGAAATTCCCCTGAAATGTTTTCAAATGTTTTTCTTGCAGCTTTAAGATTATCTTCTTTTTCTTTAATTTGAGCCTGCTTATTTTCATTATTTTCTTTGGCAGCATTTAAATGTGCAATAAATTCTTCACTTTCTACATATTCTGTACCAAATATTTCAATCGTTATTTCATTTATTGAAGAAAACAGTCCTTTGTACTCACTGTTTAGTGAATTTAGCTTCATTGCTACATTATTCTGCATTTTGCTACATTTTTCTCTTTTTTCCGACGCTTTTTCTACCATTTTCTCACTGATATGACTATCAGGTTCTTTGGCAATATGTGGGTGCGTAACAGAACCACAGACCGGGCATGGTACGCTCTCCTTTAATTTTTTTGCAATAATACCAGCCTGATTATCAAGAAAAGCCCTGTTTATACTTTCAT
>CAJJNI010000209.1 GCA_905193085.1 uncultured Lachnospiraceae bacterium
GAAATGGACAGGCAGGAGTTTCGTTGATTTGGTGGGCATTTCCGATAACAGAGTTTATAGCGTGTCTGGTGGGATATGTATTGTTGAAGAGAATCAGAAAGAATAAAGTGGAAAGTTTAGTTTAAGGAGGTATCGTCAATGTCAAAAAAGTCCCCCGCTTGGATATGACAGGTGTGAACAAATTGTAATGGGTGCTGCTGATGATAAATAAGACAATGCTATGAAATTTAAAAGTATAAAAAAGCACTATCTGCATTTCACTCCATATATCTGCATTTCACTCCCTTTGCTTGAAGTAGGCTTTTTTTTATGCTAAACTTTAAATTAATATGAAAAATCAAAGGAGATGAAATGGCAGATATGAGAAATAACAGGTTGTTGAATGCAAAGTTAAATAAGTATATTATTCCAGGCATTATGATGTCGCTGGCACTTCAACTGGGAAACATTGTTGATACGATTTTTGTAAGTAATTTAATCGGTGTAGAAGCAATGTCTGCGGTTACAATGAGCCTTCCTGTTGAGACAATTGTCCAGCTTACCGGGTACTGTCTTGGAATAGGCGGTTCTATAGCAGTTGGAAATATGCTTGGCAGGCGTGATAAAGAAAGTGCTTCAAAATTATTCACAGCTACTTTCATGGTGACATTTCTCGTCGGTATTATTTTTTCAATATGTGCGTTCTTTGCTGCGGCTCCGATTGCAGGGCTTCTTGTACATGGTGGCGGTGCTTTGACTGATTATACAAGAGACTATATCCGTATCAGTATGTTTGGTGCACCGGTAATCGGGATTGGTCTTATGATGGTAAATTATCTTGGGGTGGAAAATCACCCGGAACTTGCGTCTATATATCTTATTCTTGCAAATGTAATAAATCTTGTGCTTGATTACATATTCTTAAGATTTACACCGCTCGGAATTACAGGTGCGTCTTTATCAACCGTACTTGGTTTTCTGTTTGCGATGGTAGTTTTCGTTGTTTATATTCGTTCTGATAAAAGAAATCTCCGTTTTGTCCGGCTTGGTGCAAAAGATTTTGCTATAATTAAAGAAGCCGTCGTTACAGGTGTGCCTATGTTTGTTTTCATGGCAACAAGTTTTATAAAAGCACTTGGACTCAATACAATTATTATGAATCAGATTGGTGAAGAAGGTATGGCAGTATTTACTGTCTGCGATAATGTTCTGCTTATAGTTGAAATGCTTACCGGCGGAATCATCGGTGTTATTCCAAATGTTGCAGGAATTCTTTTTGGTGAAAAAGATTATGTGGGAATCCGTGTCCTCTGCAAAAAAATGCTCAAATACAGTTACATAGTGCTGGCTGTTATATTCGTCTTTATAATGTTGTTTACTGAGCAGATTACAATTCTGTTTGGAAGCGGCGGCGGGGAGCTTGGCGTACAGATGGTTAATGCACTGCGTATTTTTGCTTTGTGCGTGGCACCGTATCTGTGGAACAAATTTATAATAAGTTATTATGAATCGATTGAAGAAACAGCTATTGCAAGCTTTGTTACATTCCTTGAAAATGCAGTGGCAGTTCTGCCTGCAACATTTGCAGGAATTTACATATGGAAACAGATTGATGGAATCGGTATAGACGGAATTGCGGCAGGGTTTGTTGCAACTGAGATTATAACGGTAATTGCAGCCTGGATATTCAGAAAAATCAAACATAAAAATTCAACTTTTTATATAGTTCCTGACAAAAACCCAGGAATAAATTTTGATTTTTCAATTAAAAGCACCATGAGTGAAACCCAGAATGTTCCAAAAGAAATCATGGCATTCTGCAGGGAAAAAGGTGTACCCGAAAGTAAAGCAAATCTTGCCGCCGTATGTGCAGAAGAAATGACGGTAAACATTATCAAATTCGGTGGAAAAACATCCAATTGGATAGATATAAACATTTGTCTGGAAGATGACATATGCAGGTTAAGAATAAGAGACAACGGAATAAACTTTAATCCGCTTGAATACAGTGTGGATAATGAAGATTTTGATATCCATGGAATAGAGCTTGTAAAGAAAATTTCAAAATCAATGGATTATATTCGTGCAATCGATATGAATAATACAATAATATCTTTTTAGGAGGTAGATGAAAATGTCTGATATTAATGACAAAAACAATTTTGCTTTTGAGTTTCAGCCGGTAACAAAACTGTTTGAAGAACAGGTGAAGCTTCACCCTGACAAATGTGCTGTCATTTCGGGAAAAGAAAGTTTCACATATGCACAGTTGAATGAAAAAGCAAATAAAGTTGCAAATGCTCTCATTGAAAAAGGTGTTGAGCGTGAAACTATTGTTGGGGTTGTACTTGAACGCTGCTGTGATTTTTATGCGGTGCGGCAGGGTATTTTAAAGTCCGGCGGTGCATTTGCTGTAGCGGCACCGGATTATCCTGATGACAGAGTACAGTTTATTTTTGAAGATTCAGGAGCACCTTTCATTATAACAACAAAGAAAATTGCAGATGAGAGAAAGGAGCTGTTTTCGAAGCTTTCCTGTACAATACTGCTTCTTGAGGAGCTGTTTGAACACAAAAATACAGAAAATCCGAATGTTGAAATAAAAGAACATGACCTTTGCTATTGTATCTATACATCTGGTTCAACAGGAAAACCAAAAGGTGTTATGATAGAGCACATCAATCTTGCAAACTTTGTCAATCCAAATGAGAAAAATGCGGAGACTTTTGGATATGTAAGCAGGGGAACTGTATCACTTTCAATGGCTGCCATGACATTTGATGTGTCAGTGCTTGAAGAATTTCTTCCGCTTACAAACGGGCTTACTGCGGTAATTGCAAGTGATGATGAAATTGAGAATCCAATCATGCTTGGCAATCTTATTATAGAACATAAAGTCGATATCATGACAACAACACCTACATATCTGTCAAATATGATTGATTTGCCACAGCTTCGCAAGGCAGTTTCACAGATTAAGGTTTTTGATGTTGGCGCGGAGGCATTTCCACCGGCACTTTATGATAAAATTCGTTCCGTAAATCCTGACGCTTACATTATGAATGGATATGGACCTACAGAAACAACGATAAGCTGTACTATGAAAGTGATAACTGACAGCAAAAATATTACAATCGGTGCTCCGAATGGTAATGTTAAGGTATACATTGTCGATAAGGACAATAAGGTTCTTCCTGATGGGGAAACAGGAGAGCTTGTAGTTGCCGGTCTCGGCGTTGGCAGAGGTTATATCAATCTGCCTGAGAAAACTGCAGCAGTTTTTATTGAACTTAATGGTGAGAGAGCATATAAAACCGGCGACCTTGCAAAAATTAACACAGACGGTGAAATTGAATTTTTCGGAAGAATAGATAATCAGATTAAGCTTCGTGGATTAAGAATTGAACTTGGAGAGATTGAAGAAGTAATAAACAGCTATGAGGGAATTGTCACAAGTATTACCGTACCTGTTGATAATAAATATCTCTGCTGTTATTTTATGGCAGACCGCAAGATTGACTCAGCAGAACTTAGTGACTATGCGTCAGAATCACTTGTACATTACATGGTTCCTGATGTATTTATCCAGTTGGAGAAAATGCCGGTAACACAAAATGGTAAAATTGATAAAAAAGCATTGCCAAAACCTGTTTCACAGCCTGAAAATCTCAAAGAGCCACAGACTTTGATGCAGAAAAAGATATTTGAAATAGTTGCTACGGTTGTAGAAAATGATTTTTTTGGAATTGATACAAGCTTTTACAAAGCCGGTCTTTCTTCAATAAGTGCAATGAAGCTCTGCATTTTGATTTCAGATGAATTTGGTGTAACAGTAAAAACAAGTGATATTCATGAAAATAACACAGTTGAAAAACTTGAAAAATATGTAATGCTTGCACCCAAAATCAGAACTTATGAAAAAAGGGAGATTTATCCGCTTACAGGTTCCCAGAAGGGTATTTTTGCAGAATGCAGTAAAAACCCTGAGAGCACAGTATATAATATACCGTTTTTATTTGAACTTGATAATTCGGTTGATACAGACAAGTTATCAGAAGCAGTTACAGCTATGGTAAATGCACATTCATATCTGCTTACAGAAGTATTCTTGAGTGATAAGGGAGAAATGGTACAGCGTCCTTGCGATGAGACATTTGTACCGGAAGTTATCGAGACTACAAATGCTCAGTTTGAAAGTATTAAAAATGACCTTGTGCATCCGTTTAAATTAGAAAAGGGACGCCTGTTTTGTGCGAAAATTTACACTACAGAGGATAAAAAATATCTCTTTACAGATTTCCATCATATTATTGCAGACGGAAATTCCTATGATATTATTTTTGAAGATATCAACAGGGCATATAAGGGTGAAAAGCTTGAAAAGGAGACTTATACAGGATTTGATGCCGCACTTGATGAAG
>CAJJNI010000210.1 GCA_905193085.1 uncultured Lachnospiraceae bacterium
AGGAAGTAGCTATTTACGCAGTAAATTGCGTATTCCGAATGCTTGTAGGATTGCGAGAGCAGCTTGCCTGCGCAGCAATCCGCAGGGCATCTTTTTTAATTTCAATCTACTCAAACATGAGGAAGTAGCTATTTACGCAGTAAATTGCGTATTCCGAATGCTTGTAGGATTGCGGGTAGCAATCCGTTGGGCATCTTTTGCAATTTAACCTTTAGTTATTATCATCTTATTGATTGGATTCCCTGCCGCCGAAAATTTTTCTTCATACTCTGTCATGACATTTCCCTGCATAAGTTTTTCATCATTATGTAAATCAAAAGTATGCGCTATGCATTTCCAGCCTGCCACCTTGTATTCTTCAAGTGAAAATTCAAATAATGGTCTGTTATCTGTCTTAAATTCAACTATTCCGTCTTCTTTTAATACCTGTTCGTAACGGGCAAGAAACTGTCTTGATGTAAGGCGGCGTTTTGCATGTCTGTCTTTTGGCCATGGGTCTGAGAAGTTAAGATAAATTCTGTCAACTTCTCCTTTTTCAAATATATCACACAAATATTCTGCATCGAATCTTAAAAATCTTACATTTGGAAGTTCTTCTTCTGTCTGCTTCTCAATTGCCCTGATAAGTACACTTGAATATTTTTCAATTCCAACATAATTAATATCCGGGTTAAGTTTTGCAAGCTCCATTATAAACTTGCCTTTACCCATTCCAATTTCTATACGAAGAGGATTGTCATTTCCAAATACCTCTTTACTCCAATGCCCCTTCATTTCCTCCGGGTTATGAACTACAAACTGACTCTCTTCTATTCGTTCCCTTGAACCACTTACATTTCTTAAACGCATTTATTTATCCTCATTTTCACTATCATCTTTTTTAATCAACTCTACCCAGTCACTGTTTTTGATAAGGAATGCATTAGCATCATCTGTATCAATATGCATATCAAGCTCAAAATCATCACGCACTCTTACTGTTACATTATCAAGAACTCCGCCTTTCTGATTATGAACTTTAACCATTACATTTTCCATATCAGATACGCCATAATATTCTGCATCTGCCGGACTCATATGAATATGACGCTCTGCAACAATACAGCCTTCCTTAAGTGTAACGGAACCACATGGACCAATAAGAATTATCGGTGCACTTCCGGCTATATCCCCTGAACTTCTGACAGGCGGATTTATGCCTAATTTTCTTGCATCTGTCATAGATATTTCTACCTGGTTATCTTTGCGGAGCGGTCCTAATATACGGACATTTGAAAACATTCCCTTTGGACCTACTATATTAAGCTGCTCATTTGAAGCATACTGTCCCGGTTGTGAAAGTTCACGAAAAACAGTAAGTTCATAACCTTCACCATAAAGAATATCAAGAGCTTCACGATTCAGGTGTATATGTCTTGCTGATATGCTTACAGGAATTTTGTTAGTTCTCTTATGAAGCATACCTTCATAATTGTCTATTGTATTGATATCTATTCTTTCAAAATCTATTGATATAAACTGCCGGAAATTATTGTAAACCTGACGCATATACATACCTCTTTTCAAAATTAGTCTATCCAATTTATCTTACCACAACCTCGAAAATTTGAAAAGCTATTAATCCATATTCAATTGACAAAAGTATGAAAAGCACTTATTATAAATAAAGCGATTAATTTAATTAGGAAAGGATTACCAAAATGCTCATGTATTATTCCAGAAGAAAAAAGTCTGTTTATATAGCAATAATAATGATTCTAATGTTTATTTTCAGCAGCCTTAACGCACCTTCTTTAGTCTATGCAGAAGATAACTGGCCACAGGCTCCGGCAATTTCAGCTGAGGCTGCCATTGTCGTTGAAGCTGATTCCGGCGCCATACTTTATGAAAAAAATTCCCACGACCAACATTATCCGGCAAGTATAACTAAAATCATGACTACACTTCTTGCCCTGGAAAACTGCCCTTTGACAGATACTGTTCATTTTTCCAAAGATGCTGTTTATAAAGTTGAAGGAACACAGGTAGGAATTACACCTGATGAAGATGTTCAGCTTGATGAATGTCTTTACGGTATAATGCTTGCATCAGGAAACGAAATTGCCTATGCAGTTGCAGAACATGTAGGTGGAACACTTGATAATTTTGTTGATATGATGAATAAAAGAGCCACTGAACTTGGCTGTACTAACACTCATTTTAATAATCCACACGGTCTGCCTGATGAAAACCATTACACATGTGCATATGACATGGCACTGATTGCAAGAACCGCATACAAAATAGAAAATTTCAGAACTATATCGGGTACGAAATACCACATCATTCCACCGACCAATATTTATCCTGAGGAACGTGCATTTTCAAATCATCACAAAATGCTTACCAATTCCCAGTATCATTATGATTACTGCACAGGTGGAAAAACAGGATATACTAATGCTGCAAGATATAATCTTGTAACATTTGCCGAGAAAGATGGAATGTCATTAATATGCGTTATCATGAAAGATGACCAGAGCCAGTTCCAATATGAGGATACAACAAATCTTTTTAATTATTGTTTTGATAATTTTCATAAGGTTGACATAAAAGACACTGAGCTTGGAAACAACTTAGACAGCTCCGGATTGTTTCCTTTAGATAACAATGTATTTCCTTCCGATAATGCATCAATATCTTTTGAAGAAAATGCCTCTTTGATTGTACCAAATACAGTTGATATTTCACAGCTGACACATAATGTTGAATATAAAGATAATTCTGACGGCAACACTGATGCATACATTCAGTACAAATATGATGAACATCTGCTTGGTGATATACCTGTTATTTATCAGGCAGTTGAAAGCACAGAAGCTGCTGTTTCCTCAATCACACCTGTAGCAAATAATAACAGTAATTACATAAAAATAAATGTACGAATTATACTTTACATTGTTCTTGGCATAATTGCAGTTGCACTCATTGCTTTGCTGGTATTAAGATTCGTGCTTAATCATCACTTTGCAGGCCCGCTTGAATTTCAAAAGAAAAACAAGCGACAGAACAAACGCAAATAAGTACCATATTAAATAGCTATACTAAAGATATAATAAAAAAGCTGTAACTCTGACGAATTAAATTTTCGTTGAATTACAGCTTTTATTATTTTGCAAACTCATGTTATTTTAGATGACCATGGCAACATTTATATATTAGCAAACATGGCAGCTATTTCATCAGGTGTCAACTGTCTGTTAGGGTCATCACCCATCGCACTTAAATCTATCCCTGCAACAGATTCTTCCTGATTTTCCGCTGCAGCTTCTTCTGTGCTGTCATCAATATCAGGTCCTGCTATTGCTTCTTCATTGATGTCTGTTGTTTCTGCTTTGCTTACCGCTTCTTCTGTGCTGTCAGTAATTTCAGGCTCTGCTGCTACATCATCTATACTGATATCTGCAATATTTTCTTCATCAGAATTACCATCATCAACACCATCTGCAATTCCAATATGCTCTGGTTCTGTTGTTTCAATATTATTTGCAGATGCTACATTAACAGCAGCACTTTCTTCCAACTGCTCTATATTTTGCAAAAGCTGTTTAATCTCATCATTTCTAAATGAAATACTTCCAAGTAAATCAAATACTTTTTTATGTTCATTGTTAAGTTCCGGGAAGTTATCTTTAATAGCTTCATGGTCGACAAGTGCAATCTTCATCTGATTTGTAAGATTCTCATTCTGACTCTTTAACTGCTCAATCTGTTCCTTTAACTGAGCAATTTCAGCATTCATGCTTTCAAATTGAGCGGAAATGTCAGAATCATTTCCCTGGGTTTTCAACTGCTCATCAACTTTAAGTAATATAGCCTTTGCAGTAAGCTTCTGATTCTTGACTATTTCTTCAGAAACTGATGCAAGCTCGGTCTTGAGCTGCTTATCAAATGTATCCGGTAATGATTTAACCTGTTTGTAAATAAGAAATTCTGCCTTCTTGTCAGAAGAGCCACCGGAAATCAGGAATCTCTTAACAAATATCTGATACATATTCAGTGCAAGAAGACATAACATTAATATTGTTAGAACACCAAATATGAGTGGAAATACAAACCCACCGTCATAATAAAAAATCAACCATGTTTCTACCAACAGAAATACGCCAATAACAACAACGCACAAAAGCAATTGAAATAATTCACTGTTAACCTTATGTTTATTCTGTTTTGATTCAGGTGCCAATATGAACCCCTCCTTTGTATTTACACAATCATTTATTTTTTATATTAACATACAACGCAGATTTTATCAATTATTTATTAGTTATTATACGATAAAAATTGAGTATTTTTATAATTTATTTTCGACATTTTTCTGTTTTTCTATATACAAATGCAGAAAAATTT
>CAJJNI010000211.1 GCA_905193085.1 uncultured Lachnospiraceae bacterium
GAATTATCCGTTACTTTATGACAATCCCAGAAGCATCACAGCTTGTATTACAGAGTGGAGCAATGGCTAAAAACGGAGAACTCTTTGTACTGGATATGGGACAGCCTGTAAAGATCCTTGACCTTGCAGAAAATATGATCCGCTTATCTGGCGTAGAGGGAATCGAGATTGTGGAGACAGGACTTCGCCCAGGCGAGAAGCTATATGAAGAATTACTTGTGAAGACAGAAGAACTGGACAAGACTGAAAACAGTATGATCTTCATTGAAAGGGATACAGCTTTGAGCGAAGAAGAGATTGAAGAGAAGATGCAGATTCTCAGAGAAGCCTGTGACAGCGGAGACAATCTGATCGCAAAGCAGGCAATGAGAAAAGTCGTGCCAACATTCAAGAGACCAGAAGAAGTCAACTGCCATGTTGCAAATGAAAAACAGGAAGAAAAGGCAGAAGACAAAGTCGAAGTACATAAGAAGCCTGGAATGAAGGCAGCGATATTCTAAAAGCAACATAACCTGAAGGACTTTACAGAATCATTAATACATTTCTATGCATATAACAATAAAATAAATGATAAAGGAGGCCATAAATGCCTCCTCTTAATCATTTTCACTTTTCCAGGATGTGCCCAAAGTGTCATAGGATAAATAACAATCATAGCCTGGAAGAGAAATCTTGCAGGTTATTTGCAGTTAGAAATAATAAAAAGATATAAAAGTACACCCAAACATAAATAGCAACATACTAAAAAATCTTAAAAGTCAATGGTATAGAGTATAGGTAAAGATAATAATAACTAAGTTAAATTATAAAAAGTAAGTTATAAGGAGTAAACAAAATGGCTTTTACAAGTAAAGAAAAGTTCGAGAAGTTTAATGATAAAATTTGGTTGTCCTCGCCCACAATGCATTCAGAGTCCATGAAATATGTAATGGAAGCATATGAAACAAACTGGATGTCAACAGTTGGTGCCAATATTAATGAAGTCGAAAGAATAGCAGCTGAGACATCGGGAACAAAATATGCAGTAGGATTATCCTGTGGAACTGCAGCACTTCATCTTTGTATGAAGCTTGCAGGTGAAAGATTGTACGGCAAGCCACAGGTTGGTGTTGGTGCCCTGAATGGAAAACGAGTATTTTGTACAGATATGACATTCAATGCAACATTGAATCCAGTTGTGTACGAGGGAGGAATTCCTGTATTCATTGACACAGAGTATGAGTCCTGGGGAATGAATCCGATTGCACTTGAGAAGGCTTTTGAAATGTACCCAGAAGTCAAACTGGTTGTTTATGCTGAACTATACGGATTTCCAGGAAATATCAAAAAGATTAAAGAAATTTGTGAGAAGCATGGTGTTTTATTAGTGGAAGATGCAGCAGAAGCGATGGGCGCAACCTGGGAAAGTAAGCAGTGTGGTTCTTATGGTGATTATGGAGTTGTATCTTACAATGGTAATAAAATTATTACAGGATCAGCAGGGGGATGTTTGCTGACTGATTCCTTGGAGGATGCAAATCAGGCTCGCAAATGGTCAACCCAGGCAAGAGAAAATGCGCCTTGGTATCAGAATGAAGAAGTAGGATATAACTATCGAATGAGCAATGTGATCGCAGGAGTAATAAGAGAACAGTACAATCATTTGTATGAACATATTGCTCAGAAGAAAGCAATCTATGAAAGATACAAAGAAGGATTAAAAGATCTTCCGGTACAGATGAATCCGTTTGATGAAACAAAAGCAGAGCCGAACTACTGGCTGAGTAGTTTATTGATTAATGAAGATGCAATGTGTAAGCAGGTAAGAAGCGAAATGGAAGCACTTTATATCTCGGAATCAGGAAAAAGCTGTCCAACAGAGATTCTGGAGGCGATTGCTTCTATTAATGCAGAGGGCAGACCGATATGGAAACCGATGCATATGCAGCCAATGTTCAGAATGCATGAGTTTGTGACAGTCAAAGGATCTGGTAGAGCAAAAACAAATGCGTATATTGCAGGTGAAATCAAAAATATTGGTGCAGATATCTTCCATAGAGGTTTGTGCCTGCCAAGTGATAATAAGATGACAGCAGAACAACAGGATAGAATAATTGAAGTAATTAAGGCTTGTTTTGAGTAATATAGATTAAAAGAGGAGAAAACTGTGTCAAAGAAAAAAGTAATAGGCTGTGTTGCAGCAGGAATTACTGTTGCAACAGCAGTTACAGCAAAGGTAATGAGAAATAAAGCTCAAAAATCAACATACAAGGCAGGTGTCATTAATTCGATTACCCCGCGCAAAATGGGATTTTATGAAAAATATGTAAAGAGAGCAATAGATATAACATGTGCAACTGGTGCAATTGTAGTATTTAGTCCTTTATATTTAGGCGTAGCACTTCTTGTTAGAACAAAACTGGGTTCTCCTGTTTTATTTACTCAAGACAGACCGGGATTAATTGGACCTGATGGGAAAGAAACTGTTTTCAAAATGTATAAATTCCGTTCGATGACGGATGAGAGAGATGAAAATGGGAAACTGTTACCAGATGATGTGAGATTAACTAAATTTGGGAAATGGCTTAGAAATACAAGTTTAGATGAATTGCCAGAAGCTTTTAATATATTAAATGGAGATAGCGGTATAATAGGAACAACCAAGAAAAACCTTGATTTTACAGGGGTTTCGCTGGCTTAGTCGAATTTTGTTATGATAATTTTTCTTTGTGTTGTGTCGATTGAGCGGGGGAACAAATATAAAAGAATGGTTTCTTGGATGCTTATTTTGACCCACACTATAAGCTGAAAAATTATGATAAGGAGGTTTGACCTAGCCTGCGGATGCTCTTTAAAAAGAACATTCACAGGCTAGTCGTCGTGTTAAAGAACTTACCTAATAAAAACAAATAATTATGAGGAGTGTGTTGAAAATGGGAAGAAAATTATTAATTGTAGCCTCTAAAAGATATGGAGATTATGTAAAAGAGATAGCAGAGTCAATGGGTTGCTTTGAGGAAATCGCTTTTGTAGATAATGACAGAGAAGGAGCTATTGGAAAACTGGAGGATGTGGAAAGTTTTTATCCGGAATATAACTGTGCAATAGCTGCATGTGACGATGGAGTAGAAAGGCTTGAGTGGAACAAGAAATTGGAGGCACTTTACAATATTCCAGTTTTATTTCATATGGATTCTACTATTTCTCCATCAGCTAATTTAATGCCTGGCTGTATTGTTGAACCAAGAGCTGTTGTCGGCTGTGGAAATACTATTGGGCAGGCAGTAGTAATTGGAGCTAATTCTGTGATAGAGCCATATTGTCTAGTTGGAGATGGCTGCACATTGAAGTCTGGAACAATTGTAAAAAGCACCAGTGCATTAAATATAGGAACTGAAACAGAACAGGGAACAGTTTTATTTACACCACTGGAGAAACAGTAAAGAAGATAAATGAAAATTAATATATGAAAGGATGAAACCTTCCCGATTTTCGTGGGGGGGTACACAATGAATAAAACGAATGAAAATAACAGGGAATTAAAACGTACACAACAGAATAGTACGCCGAATATACGATGGATGTTGGTCGGGTATGACCTGATCGTATATGCA
The DNA here is from genome assembly GCA_905193085.1 of uncultured Lachnospiraceae bacterium. Classification (GTDB taxonomy): domain Bacteria; phylum Bacillota; class Clostridia; order Lachnospirales; family Lachnospiraceae; genus CAJJNI01. The sequence continues at coordinate 3,594 of CAJJNI010000211.1, forward strand.
GTAGTAGCAATTATACTACTGGTTATTTATGGTGGAATGGATAAGTTATCGTCTACGGGGATACTTCAACAAGTATGCTTATCTGCACTGTGTATTTTTGCAGCACGTCTTTTGGGTAAAATCTATGGACAGGTATGGAGATATGGTGGAATCCAGTGCTATATCCGTCTGTTATTTACCGACACTATCGCTTTTATAGTGTATCTGTGTCTGGAACTTATGCTTCCAGTTCAAAAAATTACATTTGCCAGAATGCTTTCTTTAGCAAGTTTGAATCTGTTAGGTGCTTTAGCATTGCGTATGATGTATCGCTACGCATATAAATGCGGAAATCAGAAAACAGTTGGAGGAAAAATTCTTTCTATATTATTACGTCTGTTTTCCGGTATGGAAGCTGGAAATGAAAAGGAAGTACAGAAAATTAAAGTTGCTATTATAGGTGCCGGACGAGTTGGCGTCGGTCTTGCAGAAGATCTTTTAAATAACTCAGAGGCGGCATATATACCGAGAGGGTTCATTGATGTCAATAAAGAAAAAGTTGGACGTGAAATACATGGTATCCCGGTATGGTCAGAAGATGAAGCTACTTTTCAGAAATTAGGGGAGTTTGAAGTACAGGAGATTATTTTTGCAATCCCATCAATGGATGCAGATAAGAAAAAAGCTCTTTATGAATATTACAAAAATGCAGGATATAAGTTGAAAGTTTATGATTATCCGACCATGTATACTGCAGGTGGAAAGAGGCATCTTAGAGAATTTGATATTGAAGAACTTCTGTTTA
>CAJJNI010000212.1 GCA_905193085.1 uncultured Lachnospiraceae bacterium
TCTTTTCTATATATAAGTCTCTGGCAATGCGCCATAGCATCCATATACCCTTTACACACCTCAGATACTTTACTGTTACTTCCAAACACATCATCATCTTTTATTTTCGGCATTTTGCCGATAAAAGACGCTGTATACATATCATTATCGAAATCACAGCCTTCTTTTCTGTCTGCTGTTTCATCATTTTTTTCGCCTAAGTTCCAAAGTTTTTCATCAAAAATACCGACTGCACCTGTCGGCAGATAATACACATTTTCTGCACCCTGCGCCTTAAGCATATCAACAACTGCACTGTCGCATGCAAATATACAGTTGCAGGAATTCAAAACACCAGTTCTATATATATCGGGATTAGGAAGATACATTACCCAGGACATATAAATAACACCAAGTGCATTTGAAATAACAGACACTTCATTAATATATTCAACTGAAAAAATTATATCAAATGTAGTATTCTTTAATGTTTCAAGCAGTGCAATACGATTTTTTTCTGTCAAAATGACGAAATTGTTAGTATAAACCGGTTCAGGAAAGCAAAAGGTTGTCACTTCACAGTCACAATGTCTGAAACATTGCTCCACATGAGAGGTCAGTTCGTCATTATATGTAATCATAAATATTTTCATCATTAAATCTCCTTGCAGTAACAAATCAAATGATTTATTTTAATCCTGTTATTTTCCATATTTTAGACAGCTGTGAACGATAGCTGAAATTATTTTTCACTATTTTATACGCATTGTCTGCTATTTTATTGCGCAATGTATCATGTCGCAAATAAAAATCGGCCTTATCTACAGCCTCTTCAAGACTTCTGTAAGTAACGACACTTTTACCCTCTTTAAATTCCTCAAATAAATCTTCCTGATAATTAGTCAGCAGAAAGCTGTGACAGCCCATAACATCTATACATCTTTGCGGTATACCGCTTTCTATACTTCTCATCGTAATATTCAAATTAATTTTGCTGCATTTAAAAACATATGGCATTTCTTTCATATAATCTACAACTCCGCCATACCTGATATTTTCAAAAAATTCACTCTTATCAGGAGAATATAATGTTACCTGATGATGTTTTGAAAGCAGTGATAAAAGCATGACCCGCTCGCGGTTTGCCACTGCCTGATGGAGAAACTGCCTGAAATTTCCAACTGAAAAATTATCACTGTCAGAATCCAAAATTTCTTTATTAAATTTTTTTATCCTCTCTTTTAAGAGTTCATGTGATGCAAATTCTACTATCTCTCCTGTTATTAACTCTTTAATTATATTCTGACCATAAATTTTCATCTGCATATCTAAAACAGCCTTTAAAAAACCCTGGGCATATTCATTAAAAGCTGCAAGCATATCATTAAAACCGACATCATAAAGTTGTCCAACAAATGATATATCTGAATTATATTTTAATTTCTGTGCCGGGCTGGGATTAAACCGGTTCATTCTTAATGCATTTACTGCAAGATTTAAATGATATAATCCGGGTACACTTTTTTGTTTCATATATTTTATTTCTTTTGAATCAAACATAAAAATTCTGTTAGTGTCATAATAATGATGTTTCTCATCTCCGGCAAGCGCGGGACTGTCATATGTCCAGGCAATATACATTATTCCAACTTCATTGCATACTTTTGCAATCTCCCACACAAAATTTATTGAAAAAACAGCATCATATGAATGCTCTTTTAATATTCTTCTTATTTTCTCGATAAATTCTTCTGTTTCATCTTCGTTTTTTGCTCTTATATCCAAGCTGCCATTTCTGTTAAATAAATCTAATTCTATTCCCTGAGCCTCAAGTTCTTTAAAAACTTCAAACTTTGTAAATGCTCTCCAGTCATACATCAAAAGTTTCATAATTTATCTCCATTTTATTTAAAAATGTCCTGCCCCCAAACAGGAACAGGACATTAAATATTTAAAAAATTTTAAAATTATTAGCCAAGAAGTGAAAGAACACCCTGATTTGCCTGATTTGCCTGTGCAAGCATTGACTGACCTGCCTGCTGTAAAATACTGTTCTTTGAGTATGTTACCATCTCTTCAGCCATATCTACATCACGGATACGTGATTCAGCAGATGTTGTATTCTCTACTACATTGTCTAAGTTAGAGATTGTATGTTCAAGTCTGTTCTGGACAGCACCAAGTGAACTTCTCTGGTCTGATACTTTCTGTAAAGCTGCAGTAATTGTATTAATAGAAGCTGTAGCACTGTCTTCTGTATCTACCTTAAGGCCTTCAACTCCAAGTGTCTTAGCACTCATAGAGCTGATTTCAATAGAAATCTTATTGTTATCAGTTGCATCAGCACCAACATGAAGTGAAAGTTTAAGAGAACCTGTATCTGACTGACCCTGTTTAATATTATTTTCAATAAGTGCTTTACCTTCAACGCTGTTTTTATCTACTTCTGTAAGACCAGATGCACCATTATAGTATAAACCGCCTTTATAATTACCATCTTCATCAAAGTATTTATCAAGACCATTCTCTGCAATTTCATTTCCATTTTCATCTGTAAATTTAACAGTTGTGTTATCAGCGATATCTGCTGCATCATATGCTTTAGTATCATATACATCTTTAGTAGTAAGTGGAGAAGCATAATAAGTATTTAAATCAGAATTTGCAACATAACTACCTGAAGAAACATTCTTCAAATCTGATGTATATACATCTTTTGATAATTTATATGCAGTAGCAAAACCTGTAGGAACTGTACCCACCTGAGCAGCTGTATATTTAATAGTACCACCAGCTGTTGTTGTTGTTGTTGAATAATAATCTGATTGTTGACCTGTATACTTATCTCCTTTTTTCACTGCTTCATAAGTATTTGTTTTAGAATCAAAAGTAAATAAATTGGCCTGATCAGCACTAAATATCTGTATGCTATCATTACTATCTACATAAGCATCTGAATTATTAGCTGTATCAATAGATGTAGCACCAATATCAGCAGCTGCTTTCTTAGTATAATATGTAGCTGTTGAATCTAAAATACTGCCCTTGGCAACTGATGAATATGTACCATCATTATTTCTTGTAAATAATTCAGCACCATCTTTTAATGTATAAGCAGAACTAGCATCCTTATAGCTGAATGTTTTTGCTTTAGTTCCATTTGAATCACCTTTAAGAAGATATGTCTCATTGAACTTTGTTGTCTCTGATACACGATCAATTTCTTCCTGAAGCTGGTCTACTTCTGCCTGAATTGCATCACGGTCAGTCTGGCTGTTTGTACCGTTTGCTGACTGAACTGCAAGTTCATTCATTCTCTGTAACATTGAATGTACTTCTGTCAAAGCACCTTCTGCTGTCTGTACTGCAGAAATACCATCCTGTGCATTTGTTGAAGCCTGATCAAGACCTCTGATCTGCTTTCTCATCTTTTCAGAAATTGAAAGTCCTGCTGCATCATCTGCTGCACGGTTAATTCTGTAACCTGATGATAATTTCTCTGTACTCTTTGAGATTGAATCTACTGTGATTCCTAACATTCTGTTGGCATTTGCTGCCTGCATGTTGTGTTGTACTACCATAATCATTACCTCCGTGTTTTCTTCTGTGGCAAATCCTTTTGTCCACAGGTGATGTGAACCTTCCTGTTATTAGAAAACTTTTAGTTCACTGTAAATAAGTTACATTTATATCTAACCGTACATCCCTAGGTTAATGTACGGATAGTATCTGATACATTTACTGTTTCTGTCTGTTCTGTGCAGCCTTAAGCCTTCTTATATCTTCTTTTGTAAGAGGCTCATCTACATAATATTTCTTTAACTTCTGTCTCTCATTATCTGCTGCATTCTTTTCAAGAACGCTTCCACGCACTATATTCATGCTCTTTGGAGCATCAATCATTACATGGTAATTATTCTGTGTACCACCTGTGATTACAACCTTCACATCTTCTCCAATTGCCAGACACTCTCCTGGCCTGATTGTAAGTTTCAGCATACTTTAACCTCCCTGTTAAACTAATGTTCTATCCTTATCTGAAAGCTAATCAGAAATTTAAAAGCATGTAATTATGTGCTGTATTTTATTAATGCAACACTTTGTATAAACTGTTGCATTATTGTTTACATTATTTCTATCGGTATTAGTACAAAATTACTTAACCCTTTTTGGAAAAAAATTTATTTTTTTAATTTTTTAAAAATGTGAAAATTATATTGTTCTAATTTAAAAATATATTCTATGATTTTTCTATATTTTAAATCTAAATAGATGTTAAATTCTGTAAAT
>CAJJNI010000213.1 GCA_905193085.1 uncultured Lachnospiraceae bacterium
GGAGGAACTGAGTTTAATCTCTCGCTTCCTGCTATTCCACTTGAATACAGTGTCTCACAGGACAAAATACATATCGGTTTTAATGTAAATGAAGATACATTTGATGATGAAGAGCAGATGAAGAATTACAAGAAAATGATTACAGAGCTTCATTGTGTAAAATCAACTACAAAAGATTACAAAAATCTTGTGAATTTCTTAAAAGAAAACCAGAAACAAAAGGGCTTATTAAACATGAGTGGCTTTGACAGAGGGGTTGAAATAAGCGTAGGAGGATATGCTGAGGCAGGATTTGACAGTTATGGCAAACCTTCATCCGGAGAAGGATATTTATTTATCACAGTAACCGGAAGTGCAGAGTTTAACTGGGAAGTTGTAGTATGGGTAGTTCCTGTTTCTATTGGTATAGAAGGTGAAATCGAAGCAAAGCTTTCAGAAGCAATTTCATATAGTTTTGACGATAATAAATTCAGCGGAGATGTTGCTCTTACAATTAAGCCGGGACTTAAAGCAAAAGCTGGTCCGGGATTTGAATATTTATCAGCCGGAGTATATGGAAGCGCAGAAGTTGAGACTAAGCTTATGTTATCAAGTATTACAGAAGATCCTGGTTTCTCATATGTAGATTTAACATCATCTATAGGTGTTTATGCGAAGGTCGCATTTTTTGAACCTGAAAAGCAGCTTGCTACAGGAACATTTAACTTATGGACAAGAAAACCGAAAACTTCTGTAAGTTCCGTAAGTGAAGATGAAAATACGGAAGCTATGGGGGGGGCTATATCAGAATATTTATACAACCTTGATAATTATGTGCCGGTTGAGCAGGCAGATGCAATAAATACACAGATTAAATCTTATGATAATAAGAGTATTATCGCAGACGGTATTTCTTCAGGGGCTTCACCTGTGAGTGAATCTAATGGAGACACTGCACTTACAGTATTTGCTTCACAGAAAGATTATGATAACGCAGATGCAAGTTACAGCAAACTGTATTACTCATATTTTAAGAATGGCAGTTGGACTGAGAGTTCAATAATTACTGACAGTGCTGTAAATGAGATGAATCCAAAACTTTATACAGATGGTAAAGATTATTATCTGATGTATCAGGAGTCACAGTTTGACAGTTCTCTTTTAAATAATTATTCTGAAAAAACAACAGAAGAAAAAAGAGAGCTTATGAAACAGGCATTTTTAAGTTTTGATATGCATGTATGTAAGTTTAATGATGAAACAGGTGTTTTTGAAGATTTAGGAAGCATTAAGACTGACGGAGTGTATGATTATAATGCGGATTTCTTTGTTTCTGATAATACAATATATGTATACAGTGCAGGAAACAAAGAGGGAGATTTCTTTGGAACTTCTGAAAATTCGAATAACTTTATAAATCGTTTTATTTATAAAGATGGAGTATGGCAGATTGAAAAGGTTAAAGATGGTGCCGGCTCTGTAACTTATCTTGCAGCCGGAATATTTAATGGAACACCGGCATGTGTATATTCAGAAGATACAGATAATAATCTGGAGACAACTGATGACATAAAGACATTTATGTATTATAATGATGTAAGTACATCAATAAAAGACGGAGCTGTATCACAGATTACAAATACAATACTTCCGGGTAATAATCAAAGTGGCTTTGTCATTACTGATGAGACAGGCATGTATACTGTTAATGAAGATATGTCACTTCAGAAAGTTTTAGATGATAATGCAAATTATGCACAGAAGTATGCTTTATCAGATAATGCGGTATATGAGACGGTACAGAATGATTCTTCTGCTGAAATATATGCAAGATACAGACTTTCAGATGGAAATTACTCTGAACCGGTTCAGATAACATCAGAAGATAAATGGCAGAAAGATTTATCTGTATTTACAATTGATGGTAAAGATTATGTTATGTCTCTTTCAGAAGATTACGAAGATGGTAATTTAAGTACACAGCTTGTTGCATATACTGTTGAATCGTATTATGATATAGAAGTTGAAGATGTTAATATATCATATGAAGATACATTGACAACTAATGAGTTGCCGGTAGAGGTTACTGTTAAAAATAACGGAAATAAATTTATAACAGGAGAATCAGTTGAAATAAATGATGCATATGGTAATAATCTTTCAATCAGTGAAACTGATTACAGTAAAGGTTTAAATCCTGGTGAGACAGCAACATTTAAGCTGCATGTAACAACTGATGATAACACAGCCTATGGAACATGGAAAGTAAAAACTTCTATATCTGCAGGAGAAGATTCAGTACAGGAAAATATTTATGAGGCTGATTCTGATAACAATTATTTTGAAGCATCAACAGGATTCAGTGACTTTAATGTTGAAGCATCAGTTAACGATACGGGTTCATATCCATTCCTTATGATAAATGTAAGAAATAATGGAAATGTCCAGGATTCAGCAGACCTTGTTATACTTGATGCAAATGATACATCAAAAGAACTGGCAAGATACAATATTTCTGATTTGCAGACTGATAAAGTTGATATATTTAAGGCAAATATTAAGAGTGACTGGGCTGATGATAACGGAAAAGCAGCAGTTATTGTAAAAGTTATAAATGCTAATCAGGAACTTTACACATATAACAATTACACATTTGCATATGCTACCCTTAATTATGGTAAATATAATATCAGTTATGAATTAAATGGTGGAACAAATTCAGAAATGAATCCGACTGAATATACAACAGCTGACAAGGTTGTATTTGAACAGCCATACAAAGACGGTTATGAATTTGCAGGCTGGTATACATCAGAAGATTTTAATGTTGTTACTAAGGTTACAGAAATAAAGGCAGGAACAGCCGGAAACATTACATTATATGCTAAATGGAAAGAGATTGAGCAGGAAGAAGACGATTACCTTATTGGAGATGTTGATAATAACGGTAAAGTAACTCTTATAGATGCACAACTGGTTTTAAAGGCAGCTCTTGGAATTGAGAACTTTTCAGATGAAAAAGCTGCTAAGGCAGCAGATGCTGACGAATCAGGAAAAGTAGATTTAGTTGATGTGACTTTAATATTAAAGGCCGCATTAGGAATAATCAGTTTATAATTACTTTTAAACATGGAAGGAGTCTATATATGAAATTTAAGAATCTTGTAAGTCAGAGATTTAAAGAAAAACCGGCAGACTGTGTTATAGACAGCCATGCACTTATGGTGCGCGGAGGCTACATGAAGTATGTTGGTAATGGTATTTTTTCAGAATACCCGATTTTAAGAAGAATAACTTCTAAAATTGAAAACATCATCAGAGATGAAATGAACAAAATTGATGGTCAGGAAGTTCTTTTTCCTGTCGTTATGCCTGCTGAGCTTTGGAGAGAATCAGGCCGTTATGACAGTATAGGAAGCGAACTTGTCCGTCTTAAAGACAGAAATAAAGCAGATTTGGTTTTAGGTATGACCCATGAAGAAGCTGCCGTACATCTTGTAAGAGAATATGCAAGGTCATATCAGCAGTATCCGTTTATGATATATCAGTTTCAGCGAAAATTCAGAGATGAAGCAAGACCAAGAGCGGGAATGATTCGTGTCCGCGAATTTACAATGAAAGATGCTTATTCATTCCATACATCACAGGAAGATTTAGAGCAGTATTATCAGAAATGCTATGACGCATACAATAATATTTTCAGAAGAGCAGGTGTTCCTGAAGTTATTACAGTTGCTTCTGATTCAGGAATGATGGGCGGAAGTGTTTCACATGAGTACATGCTTTTAAATGAAATAGGTGAAGATTCTATCGTAATCTGTACAGAATGTGATTACAGAGCTAATATGGAAGCTGCTGAAAATATAGTAACAAATGAATCTGATGGAACATTAAAAGAGCTTGAGTGTGTAAGTACACCTGACTGCAAGACAATAGAAGATGTATGTAATTTCTTGAAAAGTGATGTACTTGCTTCATGCAAGGCAGTTGTATATCAGAAAAACGCCGATGACAAATTTGTAGTTGCATTTGTAAGAGGCGATTATGAAGTTAATGAGACTAAGCTTCGTAATCTTGTAGGAGAAGATATACATCCGGCAGAGATAACAGAAGATTCTCCGCTTGTGGCAGGATATATCGGACCATATGATATTTCTAAAGAAGTAGAATTTTACTGTGATTTATCATTAAAGGGAGTAGACAGCCTTGTAGCCGGTGCTCAGATTACATGAAAAAATTATTCGAGCAGATTGTAAAGTTCGGAATTGTCGGTGCA
>CAJJNI010000214.1 GCA_905193085.1 uncultured Lachnospiraceae bacterium
TAAATCGAGCAGGCTGATTCCTACTCGATTTAAATCTGTCAGGCATTTTTACCCGACATCACATAATTACAGTTTTAATCATTTAAAGCCATTTTTATTTTTTCTATTGCATCAGAAACTGTTGTAATTGATTCTGCATCATCGTGGCTTATTTCTATATCAAATTCTTCTTCAATTCCCATTATAATCTGAAATATATCAAGAGAATCGGCACCTAAATCATCAACAAATGTTGTATCCAATGTTATTTCTTTTTCATCAACACTTAACACTTCTACAATAATTTTCTTTAATTTTTCTAATTCCATGATTATCGTCCTTTCAGAGTAAACTTACAGCTTACACAAAATTTACTCGCTATCAATAATTCTTTCTTTGATTTTTTCATTAAATTTCTGTTCCTTGAATGAAATACACTGTACTATTGAATTACGAATTTCATTGGCTTTTGAACTTCCATGTGTCTTTACAACCAGTCCATTTAGTCCAAGAAGCGGAGCACCGCCATGTTCTGATGTATCAAATGATTTTAATGTCTGCTTTAATGGCTTCTTTACTAGCATAGCTCCTATTTTACTTAAGAAAGTTGTCATCATTGCCTGTTTGATTTTTCCTGTAAGTGTAGCTCCGACGCCTTCATAAAGCTTTAATATTACATTTCCGACAAATGCTTCACATACAATAACATCTGCTTTGCCTGTCGGAATATCCCTTGCCTCAATACTTCCTATGAAATTGATGTCTGAGCAGTTTTTTAACAACGGATATGTCTCTTTTACAAGCATATTACCCTTTTCTTCCTCAGCACCAATATTTACAATCGCAACTTTCGGATTAGGTATACCCATAATACTTTCCATATATATAGAACCCATTTTAGCAAACTGTACTAGGTGTGAAGCTCTCGCATCAACATTGGCGCCACAGTCAACAAGTAATGAAACACCTGTAGCTGTAGGAATAAGCGGTGCAAGCGGCGGTCTTTCAATTCCTTTTATTCTTCCGACTATAAGCTGTCCGCCTACTAAAACCGCACCTGTACTTCCTGCTGAAACAAATGCGTCTGCCTCATTGTTTCTTACAAGATTCATGCCGACAACTATTGATGAATCTTTCTTTTTTCTGATTGCCATTACAGGCGGTTCAGCCATTTCTATTATTTCTGTGGCATTTTTTACATTTATCTGGGAAGTATCATATGTATACTTCTTTAATTCTTCTTCTATTATATCTTGTTGTCCTACTAATATTACAACAATGTTCCTGTGCTCATTTACAGCTTCAATCGCACCTTTTATAATCTCTGCCGGTGCATTGTCCCCACCCATTGCATCAACAGCAACCTTTATAAGTTCACCCATTACATGCCTCCGTTCTTTAACAAGCCTATACTTAACTATACTAGAAATCTGCGCATAAATCAACTATTATTTTATTATTAGCATCTTATTAACTGCTAAAATGATAACCTCTCACGCTTTAATTGCAGATTTATTGATTATAAAGTCTGCTGTTCAAAATGCAGACTGTCACTTAATTTTTCATCTTCAGCAATCTTTATTCCTAATTTGTAGTATTTAGTTCTGTCAATCACCTGTATTTTAGCTTCATTGAAATTAGTGTACTGTGCCTTAACTTCATTTTCCGTAACAGGAACATATTCTCCGTCTTCTGTGTCCGAACAGTACCAGCACAGTGACTGTTCGCTCTCAAGTCCCGGTATGGAATAATTTACAGTTATAAACTCTCCTCTTACCGTAGTTTCGTTTATCAGAACATTATCCGCTACAGGCTCAATTATTCCATCAGTATATTTTTCACCGTCAAATGTACAGTTTTTGAATGAAATATTTTTCGTGTTCCATAAACTTAATTTATTTTCACAGTTTGTAAATTTGCAATTTTCAAAATATATATTTTCTATAGGAGAACGCTCATATCCAATCATACCGATTGTTCCTTTGCTTCCTCCTGAAAGCTCACAGTCCTTTATATAAATATCATGAATTTTCGGCGTTGTTTTATTCGTATCTCCTTCTTCATATTCCATTGTCATATATACGGCATAATCTTCAACTTTACCTGATTTAAGCCCTGAAATATAAATATTTTCTATAGTTCCGCCTCTGTCTCCGTTTGTCTTGATACTTATTGTCTGCAAATGATTGCATGTATCCTCACTATGACTGTCCATGAAAAATATGTTTTTTATTCCACCTGACATATCGCTTCCTACAGTTGCTGCTGAACCTTTTCCGGTAACATATGTATTATTTCTTATAACAATGTTTTCCGATGGGATATTTATGGTATATCCGTCCTTATTAAGTCCGCTTTTAATCGCAATTGCATCATCACCGGTATTTAATGTGCATTTTTCAATCAAAACATTACTGCAGCTGTCAGGATTAATACCATCATTATTGTATCCAAAGCTGTTTACCGTTACATTCCGTATCGTAACATTGTTACAGAATACCGGGTGAACCATCCAGAACGGAGCATTTTTTATTGTAACTCCTTCAATAAGAACTTTTTCACATTCGTAAGGCTGTACAAAGCTTGGTCTTAAATAACTGCCCTCACCAAATACTCTTTCTTCTACAGGAGTCTGCTCTTCACCCATTTCTCTTATTTTCTTTTTTGCAGCAGCCTGTGATTCATTGGCATTTACAGAACCGTTTTTCCAGGGAAGCCAGTATTTTTCTTTTGTCGCCTGACCGTCAAATGTTCCCTCACCCGTTATCGCAATGTTAGTTTTGTCATATGCATATATAAAAGGCGAATAGTTATAACATACAACACCTTCCCATCTTGTTAAAACATTCGGATACTGCGTCGTATCCGTTGTAAACATTACAAATGCATCTTTATCCAGATGTAAATTTACATTGTCATCAAGCGTTATTGCGGCAGTATAAAAATATCCTTTATGAATTATAACCTTTCCGCCGCATTTTCCGTTATCTTTATGTTCACTTACAGCTTTTATTGCATCATTTAATGCTTCCGTGTTCGCCTTTGCAAGCTCTGCTTCTTTTACTTTATCTTCATCAGAATCGCTTAACGCTGCGTCCAGATATACTCCGCCAAAATCTTCTACATCAACCGAATAATCTGCAAATTCAGGCTGATTATTCGTCACATTTTCTACAATCTCATCTGCAAGCTCCCAGTTACCTTCTGTTTTATTTTCACTTTGTTTATTTTCTTCATTTTCAGAATTATTTGTCGATGTCGTATTACAGGCTGTCAACATTGCTAAAATAACAAGACATACTAAAATCAATGAAATTTTTTTGTTTATATGCATTTTCATACCTTTCCTCTGCTATTTTTTTAATAAATTGATTCACTTCTCGTAGTCTATTTCAAAATAATCCAGATACTCTTTGTATCTGTTTAACTTTTTTGTAAAATCATATAGCACCTGCATGTGCAGATATCAGGACAGTTTTTATTTCATGCCTGCACAGAACTCATCAAAATTTTCAAACATAATTTCCAGTTTATCAATCTTCTTTTCTGTATGATAATGTCCACAGTACCATTTCTTATATGACAGCTTATCTTCTATCTGATTGAGCCACTCTTCCGTTGATTTATCCACCATACTTTGATTCACACCAGAAATAAATACTTCAACCGGTTCATATTTTAATGGTGTTGTATGACTTAACACCACATCAACTTCCCAATTCGATTTTTCAAGCTGTCGTTCAACATATTCTTTTATTTCTTCAGAAGGCTGCTCGTCCTCCCACCAGCCCCATCCGTAAGCAACACGAATTGCTTTATCTATGCTGTATGCACCTCCCATTACAATCGTCTGTTTTCCACCAAGTTCATATATCTCTCCATCTTTTGCAAATAAAAGACTCGGGTATTTTTCTTCATAATATACTATTTCTCCACACCACAGCATTTCTTTATAGCTGCCTATTGTATATGGGCGTTGCTCATGATTTCCGTGAATGGCAAATATTGTAATTGGCAAAGACTCCAGCATTTCTTTTTTGAAACTATCATATACTTCACCGCTGAAATTAATACCTGCATCACCTAATATAATAAGTATATCATCATTGGAAGTTTGAAATTGTCTGCAAAATTTTTCTATTCTTTCAAATTGTCCATGTGTATCACCTGTAATATATATCATAACATCTTCCTTCCCAAGTATCTGAACCAATAAATACACACCTGTAATATATATCATAACATCTTCCTTCCCAAGTATCTGAACCAATAAATA
>CAJJNI010000215.1 GCA_905193085.1 uncultured Lachnospiraceae bacterium
TGTTTTTATTCGAGTCCAATCCTGGACTCGAAGGTTCGAGGTCTACGCTGCCGCTCCGGTCGGTGCTAATCAGGCTCCACTGGAGCCTAGCACCGTCTCGCACTCTTATTAAAGTTAAGGGATAGCATTTATGCTGTCCCTTAACTTTATTCGAGTCCAATCCTGGACTCGAAGGTTCGAGGTCTACGTTGCCGCTTTGACTGGTGCTAAGATGGAGGTTTATATTGGTTTTTTGAGTGGCGTTAGTCAGGCTGATTAAAAATATCAACCGGCGGTTGAATTATATAAAAATACACTCAAAATGAAATGGCTTAATAAAATGAAAAGAAAGCAAAATTTATATTAATTGCTTTTAATTTTAAAGTGTTTATGGTATAATGTAGAAATAAGAGAGCCAACACGCTTATGTGACTGAAAAATGGCGTATTTATATCATGAAGCTTTGCTTTGTGGTGTAATAATTAAGTGTATCGTTCGTTAAATATGAACGATATATTTTTTGAATAAATAATATAGTGAGCACCGAGGAGGACATTTTTCATGGAAAATGAAACAATATCTAGAAATTTTATAGAGCAGATGATAGATAAAGATTTGGAAGAGGGCGTTTATGACACAGTGCATACACGTTTTCCACCGGAACCTAACGGTTATTTACATATAGGTCATGCAAAGTCTATTTTATTAAATTATGGTCTTGCTAAAGAGTACAACGGTAAGTTTAATATGAGATTTGATGACACAAATCCTACAAAAGAAAAGTCAGAATTTGTAGACTCAATTATGGAAGATATTAAATGGCTTGGAGCTGACTGGGAAGACAGATTGTTTTTTGCGTCAGATTATTTCCAGCAGATGTATGAAGCGGCTGTTTTTCTTATTAAAAAAGGTAAAGCATATGTATGTGATTTATCACCGGAGGAAATCAAAGAGTATCGTGGTACTTTAAAAGAACCTGGAAAAGAAAGTCCGTATAGAAACAGAAGTGTAGAAGAAAACTTAGAGTTGTTTGAGAATATGAAGAACGGTAAGTATAAAGACGGTGAAAAGGTTCTTCGTGCTAAAATCGATATGAGTTCTCCTAATATCAATATGAGAGACCCGATTATATATCGTGTTGCGCATATGACTCATCACAGAACAGGTGATACATGGTGCATTTATCCTATGTATGACTTTGCACACCCTATCGAAGATGCGATAGAAGGCATTACTCATTCAATCTGTACACTTGAATTTGAAGACCAAAGACCATTATATGACTGGGTTGTCCGGGAGCTTGAATATGAAAATCCACCTCGTCAGATAGAGTTTGCCAAACTTTATCTGACAAATGTAGTAACAGGTAAGAGATATATTAAAAAGCTTGTTGAAGATAAAATTGTTGATGGCTGGGACGATCCGAGACTTGTTTCTATTGCAGCTTTAAGAAGAAGAGGTTTTACTCCTGAGTCAATAAAGATGTTTGTGGATTTATGCGGCATTTCAAAAAGCAACAGTTCTGTTGATTATGCAATGCTTGAATATTGTATAAGAGAAGATTTAAAATTAAAGCGTCCTCGTCTTATGGCAGCGCTTAATCCGATAAAGGTTGTTATAGACAATTATCCGGAAGACAAAGTAGAATATTTTGATGTTCCTAATAATCAGGAAAATGAAGAATTAGGAATGCGTAAAGTACCGTTCTGCCGCGAATTATACATTAACGGTGATGATTTTATGGAAGAGCCGCCAAGAAAATATTTCAGACTGTTTCCGGGCAATGAAGTCCGTCTTATGCATGCATATTTTGTTAAGTGTGTTTCATATGAAAAAGATGAGAATGGTAATGTTACTGTGATTCATTGCACATATGACCCTGCAACAAGAAGCGGAAGCGGCTTTAATGAAAGAAAAGTAAAAGGTACAATCCATTGGGTTCCTGCACCGATGGCTGTTAAGGCAGAAGTCAGATTATATGAAAATATAGTTGATGAAGAAGCAGGAGTATATGATAAGGAAGGCAATATTAATGTAAATCCTGATTCATTGACAGTGTTAAAAGAGTGTTATATTGAGCCTGCCATCAGCGGTGCAAAAGCATATGACAGTTTTCAGTTTGTTCGTCAGGGTTACTTCTGTGTTGATTCTAAAGACAGCAGTGACGATGCACTTGTATTTAACAGAATAGTATCGTTAAAGAGTTCGTTTAAATTAAATAAATAGGAGGCATTACTATGGGTATTTTTTCAGGCTTAGAGAAGATGGGCTTTAAGTCCATGGATAAAGTTGACTTGTTTGCAGAAGAAAAGAAAGATAAAGCAAAAGTCAGAAAAAAGGAGAAAGATGCAAAAAAAGAGCTTACAGAAAGTGATTTACTGTACGATAAATCAATGACTTGCCCTATTTGCGAGGAAGAATTTAAAATTAAAGCAGTTGTTGCAAGTAAGGTTAAGAGAAAACAGCCTGATATTGATATGCGTCCAAGATATGTGGGGATTGACCCGCTTAAATATGATGCAATAGTCTGTCATAAATGTGGATTTGCTGCGTTATCATCATATTTTAAAGATTCACTTATAACTGATAATCAGCTCATAATGATAAGAGAAGGCGTAACAGCAAATTATAATCCTGAACCAGTAGAAAAGCATGATGTATATACATATGATGAAGCTATAGATAATCATAAGCTTGCATTATTTAATGCTGTTGTAAAGAAAGGCAGAGCAAGTGAAAAAGCTTATATCTGTTTGAAATTGGGCTGGCTGTATCGTGGCAAGAGTGAGACATATTCAAAAGATGCGGCTGATTATGATGATGTAATAGCTGAATGTAAAAAAGATGAGATTGAATATTTAGAAGAAGCTAAAAAAGGCTTTATATACTCACTTTCACATGAAAGCGGCAAAATATGCGGTATGGAGCCTATAGTAGTTGAATATCTTTGTGCTGCATTAGCGTATGATTTGGGAAATCATGAGGAATGTCAGAGAATTCTTTCAAGATTAATTACAAATCCGGCTGTTTCAAGTCAAATGAAAGATAAGTGCAGAGAATTAAAAGAAAAATTAAAATAATAAAATTAAAAGGTGGCAAAATGTTTTTTTATCTGCCACCTTTTTGTCTGCGATTAAATATTAGTTTTCAGCTTCAGCTTTCTCTTCATCAGCTTCTGAAGAATCTTCATTATCTGATTCTTCATCTTCTTTGTCTGTTTTTGTCTCGACATCAAGAGGTACATAATTTCGGTCTTTTGAAGAATCTTCATCTTCTGTCATTTCATCATCAAATTCATCAAACGCATCATCGAATTCATCGCTGAAATCATCTTCTAAGCTTTTCTTTTTTGCAAAGTATGCAAGGACACCTAATGCTACGCCGGTAACAGTAGTTAATATTGTGATTTTTTTCCAGGTTTTCATAAAAAAACTCCTTTCATATTATAGATAGTCTGTGTGATTATCTGAATTATTATACTGATAATCATTGTTGAATGGATTTGTGTGTATATTTTCAGTATTGTTTATTGCAAAAACAATATAAATAACTGTGATAATATATCCGCCATATGTTAAAACAAGTGATGGAACTGCAGTGTATGAAAGCAAGGTTTTTAATATTATTGTCGTAGTCTGTGCATATACTGAAATCTTAAACAATGTGCCGAAAATAAGATGCTTTTTGGTAATTGCATTTACAATAAGACCGATTATGCTGAAAAGTAATCCGGCAAAAGCCCAGCCAAGCATTGAAATTCCAATATAAAGAATAACAAATACGCCAAATATTGCATAAATGAATGGCATAATCTGTTTAATATACTGCATAACTTCTTTTTTATCAATTGTTAATGAATCTGTTCCATCAGAAAAATCATAAGTGCTTGTTTTGATGTCATCTGCTGTTTCAATATCTGCAAGTTCATCTTCATCTAAAATTGCAAAATCATGCTTTGTGAAAATTATTGCATTATCAATGCGTTTGCCATCAGCATTGATTAAATTTTCCTTAACTGCCTCTGATACAGTGTCGACTGATGTATCAATAAAAAGATAAAATTTTGCATCATATAATTCTTCGGATAAATTTTCTGCAATCTGTTGAGACTGGACATTAGATAAATCTTCACCTGCGAGTGAAAATTCTTCTGCTAAAATATAAATAAGATAAGGTCTTATTTCTTCAGCAATGTCTTTAGATGTAAGCATCTGTTCAGGGTCATCAACATATATAAAATCGTCCAT
>CAJJNI010000216.1 GCA_905193085.1 uncultured Lachnospiraceae bacterium
ATCGTATCGTCTTTTATTTCATCTGAATACATTTCTCCGGAAACCATTTTTATATGCTCCCGCAAATCTTCTATCATTCCTATTGTTAGTTTTTTTCTGGCTTTTTTTCCATCGTATGTTGATTCAGTCTCACAGTCAAGCTTCGGCAGATAATAAGTCGTAACCGATTCTGCAACCTTTAAGCCCATATTCTTTTTTATTTCTTCGGCTTTGTCTTTTGCTTCAAAAAAACTGTCTGAATTATTATTCGAACCCATACTGTTTATCTGCGCATTAATTGTTACAAGACCGGGATAACTGTTATTTTCTATTATATAATTTGTCATGGCTGTAGATAATGACTTCTTCTGAATTGCATCTGTATACATAGGGTTGCATGCAGACACCGCAACGAGAAGAATATTACCTATTATAAGACATATAATCATCCATTTTTTATTTAACATTTTCTGTGTTACAAATTCCAGCAATACTTTCACCTCCTACTGTATTAATACTTTCTGACCTTCTTCTAAACCTTTTACTATCCATATATATTTACCATCGTCAGCACCTACAATAACAGGTCGTTTTTTTAATTTATCTCCGTCTACAATTGTAATATATGTCTGGTCATTCTGTGTTGTAACAGCATAATCTTTTACAAGTAATACATTGTCAAGTTTTTTAACATCTGCCATAACTGTAATATTTTTCAAATCATCGGGAGATACTTTTTCATCAAGCTTAATATAAGCGGCTCCGGTCTGATAAGCATCATCTAAAACATTGTCGGCACTTATAACTCTTCCTGTGTATGTAACACGATTATCTCCAAGTCCTGTTTCTACAGTTACGGGCATATTATATTTAAGAGAAGACGCATCTGATACATATACAAATGTCTCTTCTTCTGAATGCATTGTAACAAGCTCTCTTGTAGTTGTAAGCTCAGTCCCTTCAGGAACATTTTCCACCTTATCAATAACACCGTCATAAGGCGCATATATATTTATGTCACCTGTAAGTGTCTTTAAAACTTCAAGCTCATCTTTCATATCCTGCTGGACTTTATCTCCATCTTCTTTATAATAATCAAGCTGTCTTTGTGTTTTTTCTTTCTGTACCTGATAAATCTGCTGCTCAAGACCGCCTGATGATGCTATTGAAGCATCAAGAGAAGCTATTTGGGAATTATAGTTGTCTATTCCTTTATTTAATTCTGCAAGATTTTTTTCAATTGCTTCCTGCTGTGATGCTATTGTCTCATCGGTTATCTGCTTAATTGATACTATAATCTGGCCTTTTTTTACTTTATCTCCGGCTTCAACTTCTATTTTCTGCATAACAACCCCATTATACGGACTGCATATTACAGATGAATCAGGATAATAAACTGTAGCCGAATAAGATTTTTCCTGCTTTAATTCTCCAATTTTTGCTGTATCTGTTCCAAAGCCTTCTGCATCATCTATTAGATTATCTGATACTATATCGCTTTTTTTATCTTTACAACCGGCTAAAACAGCAGCACTGCATAAAAGGGACAAAACACATATTATATATTTTTTATTACGGTTTAACATATATTTCTTCTCCTTCCTCTAAGCCTTCTGTTATTTCTACTGCGGTTTTTGTTTTTACTCCTGTTTTTACATCTACTCTCTCAGACTTATCCTCTTTCTTCCTGTATACATAATACCCATCATTATCCGAATATAATGCATTTGCAGGAATCTGAAGCGCATCTTCAACATAGTTGCTTTCTATAACTATAGTTGCATACATTCCGTTTTCTATTTTGTCATCATCTTCAAAATAAAAAGTTGAATATAACGGTAAATCCCAGAATGTTCTGCTCGCAAGCTGGAACTGGTCATACGGAACATTTGTGACCGTATATTCTTTCTCATTTATTACCGCATAAACTCTATCGGCATCAGCCAGCACGCTTTTTTCGATATATTCACCAAATAATTTTTTTGAATTATCTCTTGCAATAACAGCTACAACTGTTCCGGCAGGAATTGTGTCTCCCGTTTTGCATGAATAAAGGTAACATACCGTTCCTTCATATGGCGCTGTTACATTTTCCTGTGTTGAATCACCTTCCATTTTATCCATCTGAAGCTGAGCCAAATCTTTCTGCTGTTCTATTTTCTGTGATGCATAACTGCTCTCTAATTTTTTTAATGCACTGCTTTTAGAACTTATTTCTCTTGTGTCGCCACCTGCCTTTGCCTGCTGTAGCTGCAATTCTGCAATTTTTATATCGTATTCTGACAAATCATTCAAATAATCATTTTCACGCTGTTTTTTCTCTATCTGATCTTCCACGGTCTGAACCTGTTGTCCAACTGCATTCGTATTCATGGTAATAAGAACCTGACCTGACTGAACCTTATCACCTATTTTTACATCTACACTTCCAACCATTGCATCAGCAGAAATCTTTACATTCTGATAATCTGCAGTAACCGTAGACTCATAATTTTCTACATCATACATTTCGCCCCTTGTCACGATGGCAGTATCTTCCTGCTCACCAACAGGCGTTAAAAGTTTTGGAACTTTACTACTACAACCTGTTAATAAAACAACAGCCATGCCCAAAACTGTCAGTCTCCTTTTCATTCGTTTAAATCCTCCTGTAAATTTCAGATAACTATTCAAGTATTACTTTGTCTCCTAATTTCAATCCATCTTTTATTTCTACTTTATTATCCGCATGAAGACCTGTCTCTATATATTGAATACTTCTTATTCCATCTTCATTTTCTACATATACTATCTCTTTTCCATTTACTTCTGTAATAGCTGATTTTGGAACATATAACACATCTTTCTTCTCCTCTATAAGAACTGTCACTGTTCCTATATCCTGGCTTTTTAAATATAAACCGTCCTGCTGTACTTTAAAATATACCGCACCTTGTTCTCCTTCTTCCTGAGGGGGATTTTCAAGACCAATTTCTGATGCATCTATAACCTCTGCATTATAATCTTCTCCGGCTATATGCATTGTAACTGTATCACCTGATTTAAATTTGTCACAGTACTCTGTATACGCATTTAGATAAAATGCATCATTACTGTTAGTCACAACTACCAACTGACCTGCAACACTTTTTTCACCATCTTCTGCTTCTGCAACATATGTCACACGCGAATCTTCTTTTGCCTTTAAAATAACCTGACTTGAATCTGCAACATCTGTATCTGTGTAAGATGTCTCAAGCTCAGCCAATGTCGTACCCGCTGCAACTTTTTCTCCCAGGCTTACATATACTCCTTTATAACTTAAATTAGATACTCCAAAAGAGTATCTGCTTTCCCCAAGATTCATGCACACTGCATCTATTGTATTGTACAATTGCAATGTTCCCTTTTTTACTTCAGCCATTTTAAATTCGTCCTGTTCGTAAGCCTGAATTATCGGAGTTCTCTGTAATTCTTCTTCTTTAGGGAAAATGGCACACCCTGTCAGTAATATACCGGCAAAAAGCAACGGTATATATCTTTTTATCCGCATTTTATTACTTTCCTTCTTCCATTTTAAAATTTATACACAAAGAGAGAAACTTATCTTTTAAATTAAGTCCCTCTCTTAATTACAAGTCCACTTCTTATATTATCTATTTAATATTAAGTGCTAATTTAAGTGCAAGCTGTGCATCTTTAAGGTCTACCTTACCACTGTTATCAACATCTGCATATGAAAGTATTTCATCTGTTACTTTTTCAATATTTAATGCCATCTTAAGCACTACTGTAACATCTGATAATGATACTTTACCATCTTTGTCAACATCACCTTTTATTACATCAACTGTATTTGTAGGAGTTGGTGTTGCAGGGTCTGGTGTTGGTGTCTCTACTGTTGCTGTTGGTGTTGGTGTTACAGGAACTGGTGTTGGTGTCTCTACTGTTGCTGTCGGAGTTGGTGTTGCAGGGTCCGGTGTTGGTGTCTCTACTGTTGCTGTTGGTGTTGGTGTTACTACAGGAGTATCAACATACTCTGAAAGTTCCAGTTTAACACAGTAACCTAATCTTTCCTTATCATCTACGGTATATTTTCCATAGCTGTCACTTATATTTTTAACTGTCCATTTTGATATAGAATCAATCTTCTCTACATCAATGTCACCATATACATCTGAATAAATATCTTTTAACTGTTTACCTGACTTGTCATAATAAACAACCT
>CAJJNI010000217.1 GCA_905193085.1 uncultured Lachnospiraceae bacterium
TTTCAAGAAGTCTGTCTATTGCTGCTAAAGAGCGTTTGTTTTTAGTAAGAGTCTCAGCTGCATGCAATATATCAACAGAGCCGAACATCTGCGGAATCTGAAGTAAAACATTTTTTAAATCTTCACTTATATTCTGTTTGGTAAGCAGGTCTTCAACACCAAAATAATTTTTGTTTGATATTAAATCACGAAGTGTTGCAACTGTATCTTCATCTAATTCAGCTTCTTCAAGTAAACCTTTGAAAAATTCTACATTGCCTATTTCAAGCTGGAAACTTTCAAGACCTGACTGGAGAAGTAATCTCACAATCAGAGAAGCCATCTCTGCGTCTGCTTCAACACTTACATCATTAATAAGCTCTGCTCCAAGCTGTGTTGTTTCCTTTAATCTTCCCTGATATGCTGCTGTTTCATTTATGAATACATTTCCTGAATAACAGAATCTTAAAGGCATTGTCTCGTCCATGTAATATTTAGATGCACATCTTGCAATTGACGGAGTATAGTCTGGACGCAGAACAAGAGTATTTCCTTCACGGTCAAAGAACTTGTATAAATCTTTTGAAGGGATTGTACCTATTTTCTTTGAAAATACATCAAAGTATTCAAAAGTAGGTGTCTGAATATCCTCAAAGCCATATTGTCTGAATATATTATGTAATTCGTCCTGAAGATGCAGTTTCTGTCTGCATTCTGTATTATAAATGTCTCTGACACCTTCAGGTGTATGTAATAGTTTATTTTCCATAAGTTGAAATAAATCCTTTCTCATTGTTTTCAAATTAATGCTCATATGTTTTATTATAAAACGAAATGACGCAACATACAATAAAATAATTAAATTTTGTCTCGTTCATCCAAATCCTGTTGTATTTTTTCTAAATAATGAACGAAAATACCATTTTTAGATGATATTTCATAGTCAGTATTTAATTCTTCAAAGCGGAAGCTTTTTCTGCCACCGCACTTCATTCGCTCCCAGAATTCCAAAAGCTTTCTGAATGTCAGGTAGTAATAATAATTTCGGTGTGTATAATTTATTATAAAAAAAGAAATTCCGCCCTGTTCTTCAAAATTTTTCATGAAAGTGACCTGATGTTCATGAATATTTTGAAGTGGAAATGTGTCTGTTTTACATTCTTTTGCATCAAAACATACAGGAATCCCCTGAACTGCGCCAATATAGTCAACCGTACTTTTCTGCTCAAAGTATGCAAGACTAATCTGTCTTGTTTCTTCATTTATTTTTACAGGGGTAATAGGTGTTGGAATTTTCTGTATAAGTCCAAGCTTCTGCTCAAGATATTTCTCATTTGTGCGGTTAATTATTTCTTCTAAAGCAGAACCTCTTAATCCTCTTGAATTCCATGTAGGCACTTTAGCAGACCTTCTTTCTTAAGAATGTAAGTAAAGTTATCAGGTAAACCGGCAACTATTTTTTTGCCGGATAAATCTTTAAGAGTACCCGATAAGACAGGCATTTCCAGTCGGTAGCTGTGTAAAAACTGGCTTCTAAGACCGTAAAGTCTTTTGAAGGTCTTATTTATATTCGGATTGCCATATTTTCCATCACCTATAATCGGGTGTCCGATTGATGATAAATGTGCCCTTATCTGATGCGAGCGGCCTGTTAAAAGCAGCACTTCAACCAAAGTCTGTTTTCCGTTATTTCCAAGTGCCCGGTACTGTGTTTCAATAAAATATGAACCGTCAGTATTTTTATCTGAAATTGTAACTTTATTATGGTTTTCAGATTTTGTAAGATAACCGCTTATACGCTTTGTTCCCTCCATAACACCGTCAACAAGACATATATAGTATTTATGAAGATTTCTGTTTTTTAATATTTCAGACATTTCCTGCAGCCCTGCAAGTGTCTTGCCACCGATAATAATTCCGCTTGTATTTCTGTCAAGGCGGTTTGCTACTGCCGGGTGAAATGTTTCTAAATCATCAGGTGTAAGTTTATTTGTTTTTATAAGGTAAGATGTAAAATATTCAATCATTGATACATCTTCATTTTTAGATTTCTGCGATAAAATACCTGCAGGTTTATTCATAAAGCATACATCATCATTTTCATATATAACGGTAAAGGGAACTTCTTCCTGAAGGGTGTATCCGCTTTTTTGCTCTTTAAATTTAAGCAGTGTCTCATCTGCGAGGAAAAACTTAACTTCATCTCCTAAAGATAATTTTTCATTTCCCTGAGCTTTTTTCCCGTTTAATGTAATGTTCTTTTTCCTTAACATTTTATAGATGAAACTTAAAGGCGCTTTGCTTAAATATTTTGTAAGGTATTTATCAAATCTTTGTCCGGCTTCATTCTGGCCGATTGTTCTTGATTCCATATGTAATATCTCCCGGATTATATAATAAAAAATTACAGGCAGAATGATTTTAGTATATCTGCAATTTTTTCCTCAAAATCTGCGTTTTCTTCATTACTCTGCAAATCTTTTGCGGTTTTAAGACGACTTAAAAATTCTGATGATGATTTATATGCTTTAATATTTACATTACCTTTTCCGTGATTGCTTAAAACATTTTTTAAATATTTTTCAACTTTTTTCTCATCTGTCTTCTCATTAGTAATATAAAGATAAACAGAGTGATTACTTATTGCAATACAGTCTGCAAAATATATTTTTTCTGATGAGCTAATCATCATATTATATAATATTGTGATTTTATCTTCTGCTTCTTTCAGAGAATTTTTTAATGTCTCAGCTGCCGGTGTAAATCTAAAAAACATAATGGTATTTACAAGTGATTTCCCGGCAGGAAGAACTCCTAATATTGCTACAACAGTAAGAAGATTGTTTCTTGTCTTTGTCGTTATATATCCAATTAAAAATACTGCAAAAACAATTAAAAAGTATGCAAGTGTTCTAATCAGCGTGAATTTCTTCTGCCATGAAAGATAATTAAAATCTCCCTTTTGCGGTCTGTTTTTCATAATGATTTCCTTTCAAAAATTACAGAATATAACGGGTTACAAATAATATAATTTTAGATGGAATAATCTGTGTTACAACATGAAATGCTTTCATAAGTCTGCCATATACAGATATTTCTCTTTTGTGAACTGAATCATAAAGTGCCTGTTTTACAACATTTTCAGGTTTTGCCATAACAATTTTTTTATAAAAGGTCTGGCTGATATCACAGTTGTCTTTCTTGAAAAATTCAGTGTCAACTGGTCCTGGACAGACTACGGTCACATATACTTTTCGGTCCTTTAATTCTACATTTAATGCCCTTGAAAATTCTAAAACATATGATTTTGATGCTGAATATACTGCAAACCGTTTCTGTGGAAAAAATGCGGCGGCAGATGCCATATTTATAATCCTTGAATTGGTATGCATAAACTTAAGAGACATATGAGTTATTTTAGTTAATGCATGACAGTTAAGCTCAATCATGCCAAGAGCTTCTTTTTCGTCCTGTTCTTCAAAATATCCGTGAACTCCGTATCCTGCTGAATTAACAAGTATTCTGATGTCAGGGTTTTCGTTTTTTAATTTTTCTTCATATATTTTATAATCAGTCTGATTCTGCAGGTCTATAATTATCGGAACAATTTTAACAGAGCTTTCTTTGGCAAGTTTTTCTAACCGTTCTGCTCTTCTTGCTATTACCCATATTTCATCAAGTGATTTGCAATACTTTGGTATTTGCAGAACAAATTCTCTCCCCATACCTGATGACGCTCCGGTAACTACTGCTATTCTTTTTTTTTTCATAACAAAACCTCCTTAAGACACTTTTTTTAATATTAAAGTGTAAGTGTAATTAAATATGTAAGCACTGGTATAGTTATAACTGAAAGAACAGTGCTGATAAAAACAGTCTGTGCGGCAGCAGATGCATCGTTATCGTATTCGTTACAAAGCATAATTGTAACGGCGGCACAAGGCATTGCGCTTATTATTACAGTAACTCCAAGTATAACAAAATCAGTAATTATAAAATGTCCTAAAAACCAGACACATGCCGGTATAATAAGCAGCTTGAAAAAACTGAACAGATATGCCCGTACATTTTTTAAGGTCTTTGTTACGGACTGCGTTGCAAGTGATGAGCCAATAACAAGCATTGACAGTGGTGTTGTTACATCACCGACACACTGCAGGGTATCTTTTACCACAAACGGAAGCT
>CAJJNI010000218.1 GCA_905193085.1 uncultured Lachnospiraceae bacterium
TATTTGTATAGAGTCTCTTATGCTCATTTGTACTCATACCGGGTGTGGTTTAATTACTTTTATCGATATAACAGTTTATTAAAAAAATATAAAAAAAACAGAAAAAAAAGCTTGCAGAATGTTGCACTTTACATATTTATAAGTTATAATAAATAAAAATGATAATTTGACAATCCGAGGAGGGATTTACAATGAAGAATTATGAAAAACCTATCGTAAAACTTGAGGAAGAAAAAGCAGAAGGTGTGTATATGGCGAGTGGAGACAGTATAGACGGTAATAACAGCGGAAGTGGCTGTTACACTGTCAGTGCATATATTCACCAGACACCGGAGATTGGAAGAGAAGATTACAGAATTCAGGTTAATGCTCATCATTCTGCGTCACATAACTGTAATGGACAGATTTTAACACTTAATTTTAATCAGCCTGTAACTTATCAGTCAAGCGGCGGTTCTTTACAGAGTGGTGATGGAACATCATCAATTAAAATTAAGTATGGTTATTGGAACAATCGTACAGATAATATCGGTCTTGGAGATGTTGTTGTTAAATCTAATCCGGGACTCGCAGTAACAGGTGCAGTAATGGATGATAGTGGTTATACATCATAAGGAAAGTCAGATGCATTGTTCTGAATATAATAAGAGCATATGTCATTGCGAAATTAGATAATTAAGGTGTAGTGCTGGCTTAAATATAATAGTTGGCACTGCACTTTTTAGTTTATTCTATAAACAGGCCAGAGTAAGTGTCTGAACGAGATTCTGGCTGCAGCTGCTATGACATTGGAAACTGACAAAGTGTGTTTCTGACAGGGTACTATGGTGTGATATGATTAAAGAGAGAATAGGGTTTTATATTGAAAGAATTAAAGCGGGCAGATTGAAACAGCTTATAGAGGAGACTATATGGATTTACCAGTATGTTAAGAATTATTGGAAAGCCATGGTGTTTTATACTCTGTTAGGCTTAAGTGCAATAGTTACATCACTTATTACAAGTCTGATATCAAGAGATATGGTTGACATAATAACCGGACATCAGGCAGGGGAGCTTGTTAAGACATTTGGAATTTATATAATATTTACGGTTGTAAACCTTCTTATATCACAGGCTGTGACATATTTTTCCAATAAAATAAGTATAAGCGTTGATAATTCAATTAAAGCAGATATATTTGATAAAATGCTTACTACGGATTTAGAATCAATACAGCAATACCATACCGGTGATTTGCTTACGAGATGGAGTTCTGATGCGGGAAATATTTCATCGGGAGTACTCAACTGGATTCCAAATCTGATTATATATACGGCCAGATTTATAAGCACTTTCGTGCTTGTCTGTTATAATGATCCGGTTTTTGCACTGCTTGCGCTTTTAGGTACACCCATAAGTATGCTCATGTCAAAAAGTGTTCTGAAAAAGATGCGCAGTAATAATGAAAAAAGTGCACAGATGAATGCAAAAATGTCAGGTTTTAACCAGGAGACATTTTCAAACATACAGACTATTAAAGCATTTGATTTAGTTGATTTATATAGTAGCAGATTGAAAAAGTTTCAGGCTGAATTTTTGTCAATGAAGCTTGAATTTCAGAAGATGAATATGTTTATTTCGGTTTTTCTGTCGATTGTAGGACTGGCTGTTTCATATAGCTGTTATGGCTTTGGAATATACCGCGTGTGGAGCGGTGCTATTTCATATGGTACAATGACAATGTTTTTATCCCTTGCAGGAAATTTGACAGGAACATTTAATCAGCTTACTTCACTTGTTCCAACTGCTGTGTCTATAACGACATCAGCGAGAAGGCTTATGGATATTCTACAGATGCCGAAAGAAGATTATTCTAAAAGAGGTATGGC
The DNA here is from genome assembly GCA_905193085.1 of uncultured Lachnospiraceae bacterium. Classification (GTDB taxonomy): domain Bacteria; phylum Bacillota; class Clostridia; order Lachnospirales; family Lachnospiraceae; genus CAJJNI01. Next base: position 1,872 of record CAJJNI010000218.1, read on the forward strand.
TGACAGACTTAAAGATGAAAACAAAAATGATGGACTTGCAATAAAGGTGGACGGGCTTTCATATGCATATAACAATGGAAATGAAGTTTTTTCAGGTGCGTCATTTCAGGCAGCACCACATGAGATAATAGCACTTGTCGGACCCTCAGGAGAGGGAAAGACGACAATGTTAAGAATTATTCTTGGTCTGCTAAGGCCAAAGGAAGGCTCTGTAACAATTGAGGGAATGACAAATAATGAATACATGGAAATTTCACCGTCAACGAGAAGGCTTTTTTCCTATGTTCCGCAGGGAAATACGATGTTTTCCGGTACTATAGCTGAAAATATGCGTAATGTCAGAGAAGATGCCTCAGATAAAGATATTGAAGATGCATTGAAGCTCGCATGTGCATGGGAATTTGTGGATAAGCTTCCAGAAGGGATTAACAGCAGGATTTCAGAGAGAGGCGGCGGTTTTTCGGAAGGACAGTCCCAGAGACTTTCTATTGCAAGAGCATTGTTAAGGCATTCGCCTATACTGTTACTTGATGAGGCAACTTCTGCGCTTGATGTTGCAACTGAGAGAAGAGTTCTTAAGAATATAATGCAGGACGAATATCCGAGAACATGTATTGTAACTACGCACAGACCTACGGTTTTATCCATTTGTAACAGAGTTTATGTCATAAGGAATAAGCATTGTGAGGCGTTGTCTGATGAGGAAATACAGTATATGTCTAAAGATTTTTAAAGAGAGGTGATATTTATGGAATATAGAAATAAACAGTTGAACAGAAATCTTTTAATTGGCTGGAGTGTAATTGTGACTGTACTTGCAGTTACCTATCTGATAGAGATGTTAAAAGGAGTCAGAACACCGGCTTATGTTTTGGCATATATCATTGTAACAGCACTGCCTGCAATAGTAACATGGATTATATATATAAATAGGCCTGATATGAGAAATTTAAGATATATAATAACTATCGGATATTTTTTTATGTATTTATTCAGTCTTGCAACAGGCAGTACATTTCTGGTATTTACATACATTTTCCCACTGCTTAATCTTATAATATTGTATCATGAACCAAAACTTGTTGCTACAATTGGTTTTATGTCAATAGGAATTAATATAGTAAATATAGTACAGCGTATATGTTCAGGAGAAATAACACTTGATAACAGCAAAGAAGCTGAAATACAGATGGCGCTCATAATACTTTGTTTTGGCGGCTGTTATGTTGCGACAAGGCTTTATGATTCAATTGAACATAAGAATATAGAATATGTTTCAATGCTTGATGATAAGAATAAGCAGATACAGGAGATGACATTACAGACAATATCAACTGTTGCAAATACCATTGATGCAAAAGATGAATACACAAAAGGTCATTCACAGAGAGTTTCTGTGTATTCATCAGCAATTGCAAAAGAAATGGGCTGGAGTGAAGAGGAGGTAAATAAAATCCGCTACATAGCCCTGCTTCATGATATCGGTAAGATTGGTGTGCCTGATAATGTACTTAATAAGCCGGGAAAGCTTACAGATGCAGAATATGAGCTTATGAAGAAGCACACTACAATCGGTGGCGAAATTTTAAAAGATACGGGTATGTTTGATGGTATTGCACTTGGAGCTTTATATCATCATGAAAGATATGATGGAAAGGGATATCCAAAAGGACTCGAAGGGGAGGAAATTCCGCTTATAGCAAGAATAATATGTGTTGCTGATGCATATGATGCCATGACAAGCACAAGAGTTTACCGTAAGAGATTAAGTGATGAAGATGCAATGGCAGAAATAGAAAAATGCAAGGGAAAGCAGTTTGATCCGCAGATTGCTGACATATTCATTAAGGCTTTGAAAGAAGGAAAAGTTGAACTTACATCACTCGAATATGATAAAGCAAATGATACTGTAGATGCAAGCCATAAATTATGGCAGAAAATTGTTAATACCCAGAATGAAACTAATGCTAAAGAAAAAGAACTTGATTATCTTACGGCAGTTTATAATAAGAGTGCCGGTGAGCGCAAGATTTCAGCAGGAATGCTGGATAAGCATGGAAGTCTTATGATGGTTGATATAGAAAATATGATTCTTATAAATAAAAAGAAAGGTGTTTTATTTGGAGATCATTGTATTTCCAGGATTTCAAACATTTTATCTGATGTTGTTCCTCATGCAATAGTTGCCAGATTCTCCGGAGCAAAGTTCATATGTTACTATGAAGGTGTGAGGGCAGAAAATGAAGCAGTTAATGTTGCAGATGAGATATTAAAACAGCTG
>CAJJNI010000219.1 GCA_905193085.1 uncultured Lachnospiraceae bacterium
TATATATAAAAATTTATATATAAATAGATTTTTATAATGACATCTGATATAATGAGCTAAAAAGCACATGAATAATTATAAATCAGGGTGAAGCAGTACGAAATTAAAAAATTTACTAATTGTTGTAAAAAATATGGAAAAATCAATAAATTTTTACAGAGAGCTGTTTGGGCTGGAAGTTGTTTCAAATAATGACGGTAATCTCATAGAAGTTGGTACATCAATGTAGTAGAAGTTAATATATTTTTTTGGAGAAAACAAATGGTTAGAAAAATAATACGAAATAAAAAATTCCTTGCACAGAAATCTGTTCCTGCAACTAAAGAGGACAGGCAGGTTGTAATAGATTTGCTTGATACATTAAAGGCAAATTCAAATGAGTGCGTAGGCATGGCTGCAAATATGATAGGAGTAAAAAAGTCAATTATAGTTGTAGCTGCAGGACCTTTTCAGTTTGCTATGATAAACCCTGTAATTACAAAGAAGACCGGTGAATATCAGACCGAAGAGGGTTGTTTGTCGTTGGACGGAGTAAGACCATGTACAAGATATGAAGAGATAGAAGTTGATTATCTTGATGCTGATTTCAAGCCTAAGCATGGTAAATACAGCGGATTTACTGCGCAGATAATCTGTCATGAGATAGACCATTGCAATGGAATTGTGATTTAATTGATTTGCTGATTACAGATATAATAATGTTAATGCATAACTTATGATTATGCAGAAAATACGCATAATTTAGAATTATGCAGAAAACATGCATAATTCCGGCTGGAGGTTGTAAGAATGATTTTTAAAATAATCGCAATAATCGTCTTGCTTATTTTTTATGGCTGTTATTTTGGCAAGATGTTTATGCAGAGGCGAAAAGGAATACATACAGACCAGATAGGAAAAGGGAAGGAAGGTTTTGTTAAATTTATTGAAATTACCATGAAAGCTGCAACTATTGCTGTTCCAATAGCAGAGGTGGTCAGCATTTGTATAAATACAGCACCTTTTGCAGTCGGTGCAAGATGTGTTGGTGTTTTGATTGCTGTGGCTGGAGATTTGATATTTGTAGTATCAGTTGTGACTATGAAAGACAGTTGGCGTGCGGGTGTTTCTGAAACTGATAAAACAGAACTTGTTACAGATGGAATTTACAGGTTTAGCCGTAATCCGGCTTTTTTAGGGTTTGATTTAGTGTATATTGGTATTTTGCTGATGTTTTTTAACTGGATATTATTTTTCCTATCGGTATTTGCCATTATAATGTTTCATCTGCAAATAGTGAATGTTGAAGAGGATTTTCTGATAGTGGCATTTGGTGATGATTACATTCAGTACAAAAATAAAGTAAACAGGTACTTCGGTCGAAAAATATAAATTATATGTAGTGGAATTTGCAGGTGATTTATGGAAAATTGTAGCAGCGTGCAGTTATATTTGCAGGTAAGCTGTGGAAAATTGTAGCAGCGTGAGGTTATATTTGGCGGTAAGTTGTGGAAAAATGTAGCTGGCGGTAGATTTTTATTGGTAGGAGTGTGACGGTATGGCTGATATTGTTATTTTGCAGGGCAGTGTAAGGAAGAACGGTAACACGCAGCGTCTTGCACAGGAATTTTTACGGGGAGCATCTGAAAATAATAATGTTAAAATGATTTCGATTGGTGCTTATAATATTAATCCATGTACAGGCTGTAATTCATGTTTTGAGAGGGACGGGCATAAATGTTTTCAAAATGATGATATGAGTAAGATTTATGAATTGCTTATGAAAGCTGATATTTTGGTTGTTGCTTCTCCTGTTTATTTTTACGGTATAAGTGCACAGCTTAAAGCTCTTGTTGACAGGCTGCATACACCTATGAGAAATGAATTTAATGTTAAGAAAATGGCACTTTTTCTAGTGGGTGCTGCGACACTCCCGGATATGTTTGAACCGATAAATCTGCAGTATGAGCTTATTTTAAGATTTTTTAAACTTGAAGATATTGGAAGAATTTTTGTTGATGGTGTAAAAGATATTGGGGACATTAAAGGAAACAAAGCATTAGATGATGCATATAAGCTTGGTTTGTCGATAAGATAATTTACAGAATGACTGATAAAAAATGTTTTTAGTATTTAAGGTGGTTTGTTGAAATTGAAACAGGCAGACATGCATAAGATGAATTTTTAAAGAGGTAGATACATGAAGAAATACTATATGCTGATTTGGATTGCAATAATTGTTGAATTGGCTTTGCTTTTGATTGTTGGCATCTTTTTTAAAGTTGACAATATGACAGTGGCAAAAGGCAGCAGATACGATTTTAATGATGGCTGGGTTTTATGTTACGAAAATGGTAAGGAAAAAGAAATCTCAGAATTACCATATGTAGAACCATGTGCTGCAAATGAAACTGTTATTATGAAAAATATTATCCCTCAGGAATATAAAGGAATGACACTTACTTTTCTTTCAGCTGATAAGGAGCTGAGAGTGCGGCTTGATGGTAAAATTATTTACGAATTTGGAAAACATGATAAGAGGCTGTTTGGACATACCCCGGGCAGTGTTACTAATTTTGTAAAAATTCCTGAACATTTTGGCAGAGGAGAAATTCAGATAGAAATGGTTTCTCCATATAATGATTATGCTACTAATATAAGAACTATTTCTGTTGCTACGGAAAGTACGGCCGTTTTGATGCTGTTAAAGGAAAATCTTGTAAACTTTGCTTTTACTGCAATAATTATTTTTTCCGGTGTTGTGCTTATATTACTTAATGTTATTGAAAAATTTTCTAAACAGTGTAATTCAGGGCTTGGTTATCTTGGAGGAATGTGTTTGTGCGGAGCTGTGTATCATGCTATAGAGACTAAGGCCTTAAGTGTGTTTTGGGGAAATCAGACAATATATTCTTATATGATATTTTTAATTCTCATGATAATGCCGGCATTTATGCACATTTATTACCTGGTAAATGTTAAAGAAAAATATCGTATAAGATTCAAAATATTATTGATTTCATGTTTTACAAATATAATAGTACAGACTGTCATTCAGTGCCTTGATATTCTTGATTTTATGCAGATGTCCGGTATTTCACATGTAATTGTATGTGTAAGTGCCATAGTTATTGTTGTAACAAAAATTCAGGAAGTTATAAATGATTACAGACAGAAAAGAAGTATAGATTACTATTCGATTATTGAAGCTTTTGCAGTGTTTAGTATTTTAAGTGGGAGTATAGCTGATGTTATAAGATATTATGTCAGTCCTGTCGGTGATATGGGTAAATATGGCCGGCTGGGAATGCTTTTGTACAGTATCGTTACAATGGCTGTACATATTAGAAAAATCGGTCAGAGTCATGTTGAAAAGGCAGAAGAAAATGCCAGACTAATGCAGGAATATGCCAGAGTAACCGAAGAAAAAAACAGACAGTTACAGGTATTTAATGAAGAAGCAGAGAGTGCCAGACAGCAGGCAATTGCAGCCAGCAATGCTAAAAGTGATTTTCTTGCTAATATGTCACATGAAATAAGAACTCCAATCAATGCGGTTCTTGGTATGGACGAGATGATTATAAGAGACTGTGAAGATGAGACAATTTGTGCGTATGCAACAGATATTCAAAATGCCGGACATACTCTTTTATCTCTTATAAACGATATACTTGATATAACTAAAATTGAATCGGGTAAAATGGAGATTATAGAGGGAGAATATCATTTAAGTTCAATAATAAATGATGTTTATAATATGTTGGCACCGAGAGCAAAAGAGAAAGTGCTTGATATTAAAATTAAAGTTGATGAAAACATTCCTTCTGTTTTGTGTGGAGATGAAGTCCGCATTCGTGAAATAATAGTAAATCTTTTATCAAATGCAATAAAGTATACAGATAAGGGAAATGTAGCCATTTTAGCTAATTTTACAAAAATAGATATTAATAATATTAAATTAAAAATTGCAATAGCTGATACCGGTAAAGGAATTAAAGAGGAAAATCAGAAGGTATTATTTAACAGTTTTCAGAGAGTTGATGTAAGTCATAATAAAAATATAGAAGGAACTGGTCTGGGACTTGCGATAACAAA
>CAJJNI010000220.1 GCA_905193085.1 uncultured Lachnospiraceae bacterium
AATCAGAAGTATGTAAAAACTTCATTCAAATTCTCCTCACCTTTTTGTATTTTATAATATGATGCCAGCAGCAAAGCATATTAGTATGTATTTTTAGTTTAGCTTATTATATTTATTTTTTCAATACAATTTATCTGTTGCATAATTATTCAGCATTATCAACACTTTTTTTATCTGTGTTACTTCTTAGCAATATTTCTTAAATTATTTTGCAGAATTTAGTGTAGTTATTACTATATTTTCTCCTGATATCCCTGTTTTACGCTTTACGATATCTTCAATTTTGGCTCTGTCGGTATCAGTTAATTCTGTTGCATTAACAATAACATCTACACCGTCATTTTCTATATTTACAACAACATCACTGTATCCTTTTGCTGCAAGAAGAATTTCTGCGGCTGCCTCTTTTTCTGAAACATCTGTCAAATCAACCATTTTATCTATTGCACCCTGTTTCTGCTCATCTGTGAGCGACTCATTATTTACTATGGCAAGAAGTGTTTCTTTGTTTTTGGAGCGCGCCTGCTCTCTTGTAAGTTTTAAATCTGCAATTCCTGCTACTGCAGAAGAATTAGCCAAAACCGCTTCTCCAGGAGTCCCCTCCTCCAACGAAGCATCTGCGGTATCCTGTGTTACATTATCAGATGATGCATCAAGTGCTGTTTCATCAGGGTCATTATCAAGACTTTCTATTTCAGCAGTTGTATCTTCTGACAATGATTCACCTGTAGAAATCTCTGTTCCTGCTATTGCGCCCTGTGCCTGTGCATACAAATCTTCATCTGATATATCTGCGGTATCAACACTCTCCCCTGAAACTGCCGCTGTATCACTTGATGAAGAAGCTGCTTTTTTGTCCTCTCTGCCGCTGTAATTTAAAAACCCGGCCACTGCTATCATTATAGCAAGTGTAGTAATAATAATCTGATTTTTCTTAGCAATATTTTTCATGTATCAATCCTCCATAATTCTACCGTTATAAATATCTTTTATTTATAATATTTTCCAAACGGTGTATTTTTTAATTTACCATTTTCATTACTTTAATCTTATGTGCATCAACATCAAATAATGCTTTAACTGCATCAGAAATATTTTGTACTACTTCAGCTTTATCTGCTCCGTCTGCAATTATAAGAACCCCTGCTATAGAAGGCATGTTTTCCTTTATTACATATGGCTTTGAATTAGTTCCGTCATTTTCATATACAGCAGAGCTTTCTTTATTATTTTCCTTTGTCTTCCTTACACCTCCCTGACTGTCTTCTTCTGTCACAACTGAATCTGAAACTTTACTGTCCTCCTTTACAACGTTTTCACTTCCACTTTCCAAAGTTATCATTATTTTTGCATTGCCAACGCCATAGGCAGATGATAATACCTCGCCAAGCTGCTTTTCCAGCATGCTTTTATACTCCATCTCACTAATCTGGTCTGTCTGTGATGATTGCCCGCCAGTCTGTGAATCAGAACTTTTACTGCTTAATATTCCACCTGATTCAGCCTTCTCGCCTGAATTTTTACCGGTTGGCAAACAGACTATAAAAATAAGGACTCCCGCAAGAAACATTATCAAAAGCCTGTCTTTAGTCATATATTTTTTAATGGTTTCCTGCCAGTTGCCATCTTTAAATAATTTCAATAGTCACCGCCTCCTCTTTTATTCCAAAAAACCCGCATATCTGGTTTTTGATTTCTTTTGTTTCATCAGTTAAATTATCTGTATCTTTGCTTTCAGATACTATATTTGTCGTATTTATTTTTATCTGTTCTACTATTCCTTCATCCTGTGAATTTTTTTCTATTCTGGCATGTATTTGTTTCGGATAATAATAATTTTCAGCCTGTGAATCACTTTCTAGCTCAATATCAGCCTCGACAAGCAAATATCCATTATTTTTCAGAATTGTTTCAAGGGAAGACTGTATTGTTGCCCTGTACTTCTTTGAAATCGTCTCTTCCTGAACAGCCTTTATACTTTCAACTTCCTCTGACGCATACGCAACAGCCTGTGAAAAATTTTCTTCAAGATAATTAAATTCAAGAATTTTATCCGAACCAAACCAGTTTAATACAGGTGAAATCACTACCATGACAAGTAACAGCCCTGAAAAAAACTTTATGTATTTCTCATACTTTTTTTCTGCCGCAAGATGCTGTATAAGTGATGAAAACAAAATAAATATTATTATATTGTACATCCACTGTTTTAATGCTTCACTCAATAATACAAACTCCTCTCATTTAAGATATATTAAAAGCTTTAACCCCGACTGAGTTGGTCTTGTCATATCAAACCCTGCACCATAGCTTAAAGTTATAAGACAGGGTATTATAAGACTAAGTTAAATCCCCTCACCCTGCAGCCACTGTAAGAACCGCCATTGTAAGAAAAAAAAGTGCCGCAACAGAAGATACACATTTTATTAAAAGACCGGTTCCTAAAGACACCGCATCTACCATATTTATCATTCTTTTGTCACTGACAGGCTGTATGAGAGCGGCAGTCAGCTTGTACATGAGCATACAGCAGAATAATTTCACCATCGGAGTCAGAATAAGCAGGGATAAAAGAATTAAAATTGCAGTTCCAACGCCATTTTTTATTAAAACACCAGAACCAATGACAACATCCGATATTCCACCCATTGTACTTCCTATTCCAGGTATTGCGGAAATTGTTTTACTGAAAACACTGTTTTTAAACTGGTCTACTGCCGGTGCAATAATGCTGTGAACTGCATTTATTCCCATAACAAAAGCAAAAAGCCATTTAACAGCCCACACTATTATATTTTTTAAAAGTTCTCCCATTTTTGAAAACAAGTCTTCTTTTGATATCTGATTTATAAGATTTATTACTACATAAACATTGCACAGGGGAAGGACAAATTTCAGCAGTAATGTTTCAACCATATAAATAGAAACAAGTATAATCTGATAAAAAATAAGTGCCGTATTTGCTCCTTTTGCGGCAATTATTGTCACAAAAAATGCAGGAAGCAGCACTTTCATAAATCTAGTCATCTGATTTAACAGTGATGATGCAATCTCATAAGTCACACTAAATGAGCGCAGCAAAACTGCAATCAACAGCAGAAACAATATATAAAAACCGATTTGTGCAACACTTCCTTTATCAAGCACCTTAGTAAAATTTGTAAACAATGCCGCCATAACGCACAGTAAAAAAACAGTCACAAGTGATTTTTTATTTTCATCTAACTGATACAGAAACACTGTTTTAACAAGTTCAAGTAATGAATCTGCATCAAGCTTTTTCTCACCGTTTAATAATTGCATAACCATGACTTTAAAATCCATTTTCTGTGCAAACATTTCGCTTAGCATTTCATTTATCTGCGTATCATCTATTTCATCAAGGACATCAAATTCAAGAGTATCCTGACTGTAAATACTTTCTCCTGAATCTGCCGCATATACAGCAAAATTATTTATACTTAACATGCAAAATAGAATTATTACACATTTTTCTACAAATTTCTTCATTTATCCCTCCCTTCTAAGGCATCTTTCTACCCCAGTTTTACTATGCAAAATCAAGTATATTCTGCACTGTTTTTAAAAGAGCAAGTATAACGGGCATGCTGACTGCAAGAATTGACAGTTTGCCAAACATTTCTATCTGGGACGCTATTGCAGCATACCCGGCATCTTTGCAGATTGAAGAAGTAAATTCCGCAATATAAGTAATTCCTATTATTTTGATAAGTGTATTAAGATATGTACTGCTTATTTTAATATAGCTTTGAATTTCTTCTATTGCAGAAAACACAACAAACAGTCTGTTTACCGAAAAATAAAAAATAAGAATACAGCCGCCAATTACAATATAAATGCTGTATGCACTTCCAAGATACTTAAACATGACCGCAAATATTACAACACTTATTGCTATGGCAGCAATCTGTAATATCTCCACTTAACCCTCCAACCTCCTTTCATATTGCAAATAATTTCTGAATTGTTATAAATAAATCATATATGTAAGGCACTATCCAGAAAAGTACAAGTATAAGACCTGCAAGACTTGTTAAAAATGCCTGTTCC
>CAJJNI010000221.1 GCA_905193085.1 uncultured Lachnospiraceae bacterium
GACGGAATACCAATCTTAACAAAAACTGGCAAAAGTGTGTAAATCAAAGTCATCATAACAGTACCTGATAAAATATTGGCAAATAAACGAAGTGACAATGAAATCGGTACTGCAACATCACCAATTATATTGATTGGTGCCCATATTGGCCACGGATCACATAATCCTTTAATAACACCTTTTACTTTCTGATGCTTGAACTTATTAAAAGTAATCATTCCAAATGTAATAAGTCCTAATGGGAATGTTACACCATAATAAGCTGTAGGTGGTCTTAAGCCTACAAGTCCTGAAATATTACTTACAAGAATAAAAATAAATATTGTTCCTATATAGTTAAGAAATTTCTTTCCATTCTTTCCCATGGTACCTGTAACCATGTTATCAAGCATCTCAACAATCAGTTCAACTACATTCTGAAAATTTCCGGGGGTATCTGTGACAATAGCCTTCTTAATTACCCGGTTTGCTATTATTGCAAAGATAATAAGAGCAACCATTACTATAAGAGCACAGACATGTGCTGTCGTAATATATATGTCATGACCAAGAAACTTAAAAGGAAATTTAGCAAGTCCCTTAATGAAAAAGTCAACTTCTCCGGCTCCATTTAATTCACCCCATAAAGTGCTAAGATAAGATTCCATACACAGAAAGTTCAATACATCCACCTCCTTACTTAATTTTCTTTGCTATTCCATAGCCACCTTCTACCCATCACTTTTACAGTGATTTTCTTTTATCTATGAGTCTGCTTACGACGGGTTGTAAATACGCAGAAACCTTAAGACCTATAAGACCTATAAAGCATGCAATTGGATCTGCTATATTTGTTATACATACTGCACCAAACACAATTACAATGCTGAAATATCTGATAACAGAATGCTTTACGATATATCTCTCTACTGCTTTTGCCTCAAATCCCATACTCTTTTCCAGTATCATATTCATATATACAAGCATATACACTGCCAGAAGACAGCCTATAAGAAGCCCAAGAAGAGAATATATGATTTTTTTTGCAAATATTACTTCAAAAACTGCTGCTATAATGCCAAATGCGGCGATAATTCCTATCATCTGCTTAATCTGGCTTCTGTTATTTATTACCATATCTTTTATCATCCTTTTCTTTATCATAAATAGACTTCGCCATAATAAATATATTACGAAAACCCGCTATTGCTCCGAGAAAAAACAAAATAATGACAATAAAATTGGTATGCAGCTTTTTATCGAGAAATATACCTAAAAAAGTGCAAATAAAAATAGGAACCAGCATATTTATTCCAAATTGCATTATCAGTGACAACGACTGATATACAGTTTTGTTATATTTCATACTGGTTCCTCCTGCTTTCTTAGTAAATCAAGATTCTGCTTCACAACTCATCCTGGAATACTATAATTATATCATTTTTAATTAAAATGTCTACAATTTTTAAAAATATTCATTATTTTTTTGAAACAGTTCAGTCATGCCCCGTCAGACAGGAGCATCATGCTTGCATGAATGAAACTGTCTGACGGGGCATGAACTGAGCGCACGTATATGAGCAAAGTTAGCACGCAGTGCGAAAAAGCAGTGCTAACCATTAAAATTACTGTCCATCAATATCGTCTATTGTAGTATCTCCTCCTGTATCAGGTGTAGGTTCTACTGTCTCTACCGGTGCCTCTGTCGGCTCTATTGACTCTACCGGTGCTTTAGTTTCCACAGGTGCCTCTGTTGCTACAGGTGTCTCTGTTACGACAGGTGCAGGAGTTGCTGTCTTAACTGGTGCTTCTGTCGCAGTTTTTGTCGCTGTCGGAGTTGCCTCAGGCTGTTGTGTTTCATGTGGTTCTTCAACTGCCTCTTCCGTAACTTGCACCGCTTCCTGTGTTACATCTTCTGATTTTTTTGTATTATCTTCTTCATCTTCGTTATTATCAGTTTTCTTTTCAAAAGCTTTCGGCTCCAGTCCTGTATGAATTGCCTCCATAAACTGATGCCAGATTGCTCCAGGATATGACGCACCGGATAACCCCGGAACTTTCTTTGGCATGTCATAGCCTACCCACACACTTGTTGTGTAATAAGGGGTATAACCTACAAACCAGCCATCTTTATTATCATTAGTTGTTCCTGTCTTACCGGCACTCGGCATATCATTACTGAGTCCAAGACCTTTTCCTGTTCCTTCTTTAATAACGGTCTGAAGCATATCTGTCATCATTGAAACTGCATTTGATTTATAAACACGCTTGCCGCCACGATTTTCGTTATTGACTATAAGATTTCCATCTGAATCCATTATCTTCAATACGCATGTTGCCTGACGGTAAAGTCCGTCATTTGCAAGTGTGGCGTATCCGCCCGCCATTTCAACAGTGCTCGTACCTTTTGTAAATCCGCCAAGAGCTGTTGACAGATTGTAATCACCATCTTCTATCTTGCTGAATTCCATGTTAGTCAGATATGACAGACCAACCTTTGGCGTAAGCTCTTTAAACAAATTCCATGCAACTGTATTTTTTGATTTGGCAACCGCATACCTGAGGCTTATATGTCCCGAATAACTGTCACCGGCATTAGACGGTCCATCTTCAACTTTAGCATCATTTACTGTCGAATCAGGTGTGTAGCCGCGTTCAAGCGAAGGTGTATACACTACAAGCGGTTTAATTGAACTTCCCGGCTGTCTGAAGCTCTGATATGCACGATTCAGTGTATACCCGGTAAATGTCTGGCTTCTTCCACCTACGATTGCACACACAAGTCCATTTGAATTATCAACACATGTTCCTGCCGCCTGGAATTCGTAAGTGCCATCATCAGTTGTCGATGTAAATTCACTTAGCTGTTCATCAACTGCAATCTGTAACTGCTGCTGGATATCCATATTTATAGATGTATAAATCTGATATCCGTTTGTATAAAGAAGTTTCTGTGTTGCCGTATAAGCATCATTATAGCGGTCTTCATATTCTTCTCTCTCGCTGTCTGATGCAAACTGATATTGAAACTCAAATCCATTTAGCTGCATTATCTCTCTTGTAGCACAGTAATAAATAAATGTTTCAACATAATTCTGCTGTTCCTTGACAGGCACATCAAGAGTTATTGTCTCTGCCACAGCTTCTTCATACTGTGTTTTTGAAATAGCACCGTCTTCGTACATATTTTTCAGAATACGGTCTCTCCTCTTAAGAGTATCTTCCTGATGTTCAATCGGGTCATATCTTGTCGGACTGTTTGGAATAGAACACAGAAATGCTATTTGTGACAATGATAAATCTTTAACACTCTTATTAAAATACCCTTTGCTGGCAGCTTCTATACCATAATAGCCATTTGCAAAGTATATATTATTTATGTAATACTCAAGTATTTTCGTCTTTGAATATATTTTCTCCAGTTCAAGAGAAATAAATATTTCTTCGGCTTTTCTTTCCCAGCTTACATGATGTGAAAGGAAAATATTTCTTGCAAGCTGCTGTGTTATTGTACTTCCGCCCTGAGTAACCTTTCCATTCTTTATGTATGCTACTGCCGCACGCAGAATCGCTTTTAAATCGACACCGCCATGCTTGAAAAATTTCTTGTCTTCTATACTGACAAATGCAGTTTTTACATAATCAGGTATATCATTATAATCAAGATAATAAACATCTTTCTCACCTTTGAGCGTTGAAATCTGATTGCCTTTGACATCATATACAACACTCGTCTCACTGGCTCTGAAAGTAGCTTCGCTTGATTCCCTGACAAGACTTACCGCCTCTTTGTGAAGCTTATTTATCTTACCACCAAGACCGCTTCCAAAATAAACTGCTATTGCTACCCCAATCATTGCAAACAATGCAAGCTGAAGTTTTGCAAACACCCACCATTTATTCTGTTTCTTTTTTACCTTTTTCTTGCGTGATGTTTCACCTTTCTTATTAGCTGCAGGTCTTTTTGTAGAAGTTTCTTTCAATATAAAGTTCCCTCTTTCCGAGCTTTTAATTGTGAAATTGTAATAAATTCACATGCTCATTTCTATTTTTACCATTGCACACTTAATAAGAATTA
>CAJJNI010000222.1 GCA_905193085.1 uncultured Lachnospiraceae bacterium
TGCAATGATTGGAACAGTTCCTGTATATGACAGTGTAATTCACTATCAGAGAGATTTAGATACTCTTACAGCAAAAGATTTTATTGATGTTGTTCGTCTTCATGCAGAAGATGGTGTTGATTTTGTAACACTCCACTGTGGAATTACAAGAAAAACAATTGAACAGATAAAGAAACATAAGCGTAAAATGAATATCGTATCAAGAGGTGGTTCTTTAGTATTTGCGTGGATGTGTATGACTGGCGAAGAGAATCCTTTCTATGAATACTATGATGAAATATTAGACATCTGCCGTGAATATGATGTTACAGTATCACTTGGAGATGCGTGCAGACCGGGCTGTCTTGCAGATGCAACAGATGTCTGCCAGATAGAAGAACTTGTTCGACTTGGAGAACTTACAAAGAGAGCATGGGAAAAAGATGTACAGGTTATGGTTGAGGGACCGGGACATATGCCAATGGACCAGATTGCAGCAAATATGCAGGTTCAGAAGACAATATGCATGGGAGCTCCATTCTATGTATTAGGACCTCTTGTTACAGATATTGCACCGGGCTATGACCATATTACTGCGGCAATCGGTGGAGCAATTGCTGCAATGAACGGGGCAGCATTTTTATGCTATGTAACACCGGCTGAGCATCTTGCACTTCCAAATGTTGATGATGTAAAACAGGGAATAATTGCAAGTAAAATTGCAGCTCATGCAGCAGATATTGCAAAAGGTGTCAAAGGAGCAAGAGAAATAGACGACAAGATGGGAGATGCAAGAAGAGTTCTTGACTGGGACGCACAGTGGGAATGTGCACTTGACCCTGAGACTGCAAAGGCAATCAGAGCTGACCGTTCACCGGAACATGATGACACATGCTCAATGTGTGGCAAATTCTGCGCGGTACGAAGCATGAACAAAGCGTTGAATGGGGAACATATAGATATTCTTTAATTTGAAAAATATACTGATATCAGAAAATCAGACCAGAATTATAAGTACCCTCCTTACCGGATTTAATCTGTACCAATCCGCTAAGGAGGGTTTTTGTATGCCTGGTGAGGGGAAGTTGTCTTTAGACAAAAATGTCCGTGTTATAAAAACAGATTATATTTTATTTCTCAAAATGTGTTTCCGTTGTAAATAATGAGATTATTATTGTCTTAATTACAGTTTTAAATTCCCCCGCTTACAGCTTTACTTTTAACTCCCAATATACTAAAATAGAAAGGAACTGATATATTTATTTATGAAGAAAATTAAAAAATACGAAGAACTTACCATAAAAGATGATTTCATGTTTGGTATTATTATGCGTAATCCTAAATATTGTAAAACATTTCTAGAGATGGTACAACGAAAATAAGCCTTAACACAAAAGGCACAGCAGATGATGTAAGCGAAGACATGAAAGCTCTTTTCGATTTATTTTAATATATTATAATATAACAAGTGGGTATAATTAAAGTAAATAATAGGTTGTATTAAACCTATAATTTGCGTATAATATAAATGAAAGAGAGGCGTATATTATGACAATTGACACAAATACAATGATTTCTATAACAGAAGCCAATCAGAATTTTTCAAAGGTGGCCAGAGTTGTTGATGAGCATGGTACTGCAGTTATTCTTAAAAATAATGTGCCAAGATACCTTGTAATTGACTTTAGCAAAGCGGAGCAGGAAAAAATAGCATCAACAGATGATGTATTTGCTATATCAGAACATCTTATTAAGCAGAATATGGAAGCTTATGAGGTGCTTGCTAAATGATAAGATTAAGCAAGAATCAGGTTATTTTGCTTCATGCGAGACTGATTGAGTGTACTGGTGGTAGTGATGGAATTCGTGATGATGGTATGCTTGATTCAGCACGTGCTAATCCGTTTCAGTCGTTTGGAGATGAAGAGTTATATCCAAGCATACAGGCCAAAGCAGCGCAGTTATGCTTTGGAATTGTAAAGAATCATCCTATGGTCGATGGGAACAAACGATTAGGAACTCATGTGATGCTTGTATTTTTAGCATTAAACGGTTATGAACTTTCATATACGCAGAAGGAATTGAGTGATACAATCCTTGATTTAGCATCTGGCATAATAGGTTCAGAAGATATATTAAGATGGATTATCAGTCATCAAAAGTAATCCCCGCCTTACCGGATTCAATCTGTACCAATCCGCTAAGGAGGGTTTTTGTATGAAATATGATTTTGTTTTGAATAAACAGTATTTATTGAGTATTTATTAAATTACATCTAAGTAAACGACAATAGAATATGTTAGTTGTGCCTTACAGCTTAATTGTCTCGCCGCCCTTTATACTCATGACTTCTCCGTCAACTCCAAACCATACAGTCTGTGCGGAAGGATTAAATACAATTTTCTGGTCGGCTGAGAAAACAAGGCCTCTCATTGCTGTTATGTAATCTTTGATTTCTATATTGGTAGCATACCATACTTCTTCATTGTTTCCAGCCATTTTACAGAAGTTTTCCATCCGTTCCCATGTGTTGTCGCGGTCAAATTCATAGCTGTGTCCCCAAATATAAAGAAGACGGATATGTTTGTTGAACTTCATGAGCTTGTTCCACATTTTATCAATGTCGTGAGACTGATGGCATGTAGGATTCCATTCAAGAAAATTATCAGGCAGATAACATGAGTTTGTATTATTAATTGTTCTGCTGTACTCAATTCCAAGCATAGGAAGAAGTGTCAGGACTTCATTTGTGTAAGTTCCATAAGGATATGAAAGTCCGCGGACTAATTCCCCTGTAATATCTTCAAGAGCCTGTTTATCTTCCAGAATTTCTTTTACTGCAAAAGAAGCTGGAATTTTATCCAGAAAGGCATGTGTTTGTCCATGACATGAAACTTCATGGTATTCACCGATTTTTCGTATATCATCAGCAGTAACATAACTTTCTTTTCCAATATTTGCGCTGTTGTAATGAAAAGTTGCTTTAATGCCATACTTTTTAAATAATTCAGCAAGGCGAATATCTGCCAGCTTTCCGTCATCAAAACTCATTGTAAGAGCGCGTCTTACACCGCCCGGGTAATAAGCAAATTCAATCTGCATAAATAAATCCTCCTTAAAATTTAATTAAAATGGTAGTGGAATATAACTTAAAATAAGCAAAAAAATAATGATTATGAGAAGCCATATTATGATGCGCATATATATCTGCTGTGTCCGCTTTGATTTTTTAAATGCTGCATCAAAATTGTCAACATGCTTTTGAATGGTTTCTTCAATATTACTGTTTAATACAGCTATCTCTCTTTTTAAAACACGAATGTCATTATCTCTTTCTATAGAAGTTTTCTGCTGAAGTTCTTCTATAGCAGCCTGGATTTTAGAAAGAGCATCTTTTTCTGTCTCATTTTCATCGTTTAATCTGTCAGAAATAATGTTATGGATTTCATTCAGCTTTTCTACATTTGTCTCTGAGAGCACATGAATCTGTTCGGCCAATTCAAGGTTTTTAACATTGTGAAGCTTAAGCTCTTTCAGGTAAACAAGCATATTGCTGTATGCTTTTGCTGCTTTATCGGCTTCTTTTGAATCTGTATCTACTTTTTGCATAATTCGATCAAGTACATTTGCCATAATAAAACCTCCCGAAAATAATATAATAATTATATCATATTATTTTACAGATGGTATACTTTTTTGAGCTTTTTAAAAGCTTTAAAAAAGTGGATTGTGTTTACAATTAATATAAATTTTGATATAATATAAGCTGATAATGTAATTAAGGTAAGGGGATGAAGATTTGGAAACATCAGAATTAAAAGATGATGCGGCTACATGGGAGTCACTTATGTTACTGCACAGTGCAGCATTAAAAGAAATGAATACAAAGCTTGAGATATTAAATGATGAGTTTATTCATATGCATCATTATAATCCGATAGAGCATATTAAATCAAGGATTAAAACTCCAGAGAGTATAGTTAAGAAGTTGAAAAAAGATGGACATGAGGCAACTATAGAAAACATGTCCACTTCTATAAATGATATAGCAGGAGTGAGAATTAT
>CAJJNI010000223.1 GCA_905193085.1 uncultured Lachnospiraceae bacterium
GAGTTGATAATGCTATAATTTTAGCAAAGCTTGAATATTTAAATCCGGCTGGTTCAGTTAAAGACAGAATCGCTCTTGCAATGATTGAAGATGCAGAGAAAAAAGGTTTGTTAAAACCGGGAGCTACAATTATTGAGCCAACAAGTGGAAATACAGGAATTGGTCTTGCCGCAGTTGCAGCCGCTAAAGGATACAAGGCAATTCTTACACTTCCTGAGACAATGAGTGTTGAGAGAAGAAATCTTCTTAAAGCTTATGGTGCTGAATTAGTGCTTACAGAAGGTGCTAAGGGAATGAAGGGTGCTATTGCAAAAGCAGAAGAGTTAAAAGAAGAAATCGAAGGTTCAGTAATATTAGGACAGTTTGTAAACCCTGCTAACTCAGCAGCACATAAGGCAACTACAGGTCCTGAAATCTGGGAGCAGACAGAAGGTAAAGTTGATATTTTTGTTGCCGGTGTTGGTACAGGCGGAACAGTTACAGGTGTTGGAGAATATTTAAAAGAAAAGAATCCTGATGTAAAAATAGTTGCAGTAGAGCCTGCAGAAAGCCCTGTACTTTCAAAAGGAACTGCCGGAGCACATAAAATTCAGGGTATCGGTGCAGGATTTGTGCCAGATGTTTTAAATACAGAAATTTATGATGAAATTATAACAATTGAAAATGAAGATGCATTCACAGAAGGTCGTGCATTTGCACAGAGCGAAGGTATTCTCGTAGGAATTTCATCAGGTGCTGCACTTAAAGCTGCTACAATTCTTGCAAACAGACCGGAAAATAAAGGTAAAACAATAGTTGCATTACTTCCGGATTCAGGAGACAGATATTTATCTACACCACTTTTCAGCAACTAATCACAGTACATTTGTAGTTTGATATTGGTATGAAAATACAAATATCAAACTATAAACATAAAACTATAAATGTAAAATTATAAAAATCTGACATTATAGATGATATAACCGGAGGTGAAACTGTATGTCGGATACAAAGGAAAATGGCACTAAGAAAAAGAATATTTTAAACAGTGCTAATATTCAGACACTTGAAAAATTGTTATCTGATATGCAGTACGGAACGGTCACTATGATTGTTCAGGACGGTAGAATAGTTCAGATAGACAAGACAGAAAAATACAGAATGTAAAACTGACTGGAAAACCAGAGGTTTTGTTATGAATCTAAATTAAGTTGAATTTAGAAAAATAACAGACCTCTGGTTTTTTATATAAATATGTATGAAAATATGTATGATGCTGTAGCCGCTGGAATGGCATAGGTTTGCAAAACTGAAGTTGGTGGTTCGAATCCGCCCGGCATCGTTGTTGATAAAAATCAGCTTAAAAAGAGCAGTAAAGAATCTGCACTTTCATGTAATAAATAAGGAGTAATGATGAAAATGAAAATATCAACAAAAGGCCGCTATGCAATAAAATTTATGATAGATCTGGCAACTTACGATAATGGAGAGCCTGTCAGAATAAAAGATGTAGCCAAAAGGCAGTGGACAGATATAATCCAAAGCTTATATTTATATATGCATCATGTGCATCAGGCTTTGATGCGGCATTTTTGTCAATCAATAAATACATATTGAAAAAATACCAAAACAAGAAGGGCTTGTAAATCTTTTTGCACCTACAACAGTAAGTTACGCTGACCAGAATGAAATGGAAAGAATGCTTTTATTAATTAATGTAAAAGTAAACTATATTCCATTTTACAGCTCATTGGAAAAAATTAAGAAAATTCCGGCAGCACAGGCTTCAACTTCAATCTGTAAAGTATTTGCCGATGAATTTATGAAAACATTATGGGAAGATTACGAGATACCATATTCTCATACTGTTATGCCGATTGGTATAAGAAATACAGATAAATGGTTTCGCGGCATAGCAAAAGTTCTCGGTAAAGAAAAAGAAGTAGAAGAAATAATTGCAAGAGAGCATGAACATATAGAACCTCTTGTTGCACAAATAAGAGAAAGACTTCAGGGCAAGCGTGTATTTATCTGTGGTGGAACAGGCCGCTCATTTGCAGCGGCAGCACTTATCGATGATTTTGGAATGGAGCTTGTCGGTTTGGAGACACCTACATATGACGAATATGCACAGGAAGATATAGAATATTTAAATGGGATACATAAAGATTTTGTTGTGGATATTGCGAATATGCAGCCATTTGAACAGGTAAATCTCGTAAATAAATTAAAACCAGATGCATTTATCGGTGTGCCTGACTGGGCAGCAAAGCTTGGAATACCAACTACACATGTACTCGACGGAAAGCGTCCTACAATGGGTTATGACGGATTGCTTTATCTTGGAAATAAGATAGCAGACCAGTTGGAAAACCCAGGCTTTAATGTAAAATTATCAAAACATGTAAAACTTCCATATAAAAATTCATGGTATGAAGAAGATGCGTTTAAATACATAGTGGGAGGAGGAAAATAAAATGTCACAGATATTAGAAAATCCAAGAGGCGGCTGTGTTTTAGCCGGAATCAATTCAGTGCTTGGGGCAATCGATAAAGTATGCCCGATTTACCATTCAGGACCGGGCTGCTGTATGCAGACAACAGCGGTAGACCAGGGACAGTCAGGACATAAACATTCCTGCTTTGTAAGTAATGTATTACTTCCTTCAAGTAACATGCTTGAAAAAGAAGTTGTGTTTGGTGGTGCAAATAAGCTTAGGACAACAGTTCAGGGTGCGATAGATGTAATAGATGCAGATGCATATTTTATTTTAACAGGCTGTACTGCCGGAATTATCGGTGAAGATATAGTAAGTGTTGCTGAAGAATATAAAGACAAAGGATATGATATTTATCCTATAGAAACACCAGGATTTATGGGAGACAGTAACTTAGGCTATGAAACAGTATGGAATACGATGATAGACCAGGTAATAGAGGAAGATGTGCCAAAAGATGATAAACTTGTAAATATATTTGGAATAATTCCGTAATTTGAGGACAAATTCGGTGTTCCATCAATAAGAATACCGGGATTACCAGTTGGCGCAACAGATACTACTACATTCATAAAAACAGTTGCAGAAAAGCTTAACTTAAATGAAGCTGTTGTTAATAAAGTTATACAGGCAGAAGATTATGTTTACAGTTATCTCGCACAGTCAATAGGTGTTGTAAGCTGGAAACGCTTCGCAGTAGTTGCTGATGCGAACAATGCAGTCGGACTTACAAGATATCTTGCAAATGATTTCAGTTTTACACCTGTACTTGTAATAATATCAGAGCCGATATTCCGGCCAGAGGATAAAGAAAGGATAATTGCGCAGATAAACGATTTAGAATATGCAAATCCGCCAAAAGTAATATTTACTGCAGACCAGTATGAAATAAATGAAGCACTGTTAAATGAAGAAAAAGAGATAACACTTATTCTTGGAAGCAGTAATGAAAGAGAAGTTGCACTAGAAAAAGATATACAGTTTGTTTTAGCATCATTTCCTATGAATGAAAGACTTGTATTTAACCGCACATATGCCGGATACAGAGGAGGTCTTACATTTATTGAAGATTTGTATGATAACAATTAGTAAGGCATTTTAAAATAAATGCTGGTTTATATGCTGCTTTATATGAAGTAAAATTATTGCTGGAAATTTAAATTATAATATGCTACAATAAGACAGTCATTCATGATAAATGATGGCTGTCTTTTTGTAATGGGGGAATTTTAATTTATATGGAAAAGATTGGAAGTCGTTTAATATTTTTATGTTTGGCAGTTTGTTTTGTTGCATGTTTTGCAGGAAATTATGAACTGTTCTTATATGCACTTGGGGCTGCTTTTATTTTAATTGCCATTGGTATTTATAAAGAGAGTAAAATGGCTTCATGCGTTTGTGGAATGGTTGGAATTTCAGTTACGATGTTAACTTTTATTTACAATCATCCGGGCAGAATAGCCACCAGAGAAATGATTACGGTGAAAGCCATTCCAATGACAGCTGCCATTATACTTGCTGTTACTGATTTTATATTAGTATATAGTTTTTTTATTATGAGATAT
>CAJJNI010000224.1 GCA_905193085.1 uncultured Lachnospiraceae bacterium
CCTAAGCGTCTTCTTATCGGTGATGACGAACATGGTTGGGACGATAACGGTGTATTTAACTTTGAAGGTGGATGTTATGCTAAGGTTATCGACCTTGATAAAGAATCAGAACCAGATATCTACAATGCAATCAGAAAAGATGCTCTTCTTGAGAATGTAACTGTAGATGCTAATGGAAAGATTGATTTTACAGATAAGAGTGTAACAGAAAATACACGTGTATCATATCCAATCAATCACATTGAGAATATTGTACGTCCAATTTCTTCAGCACCTGCAGCTAAGAATGTAATCTTCTTATCAGCAGACGCATTTGGTGTACTTCCACCTGTATCTATTCTTACACCAGAACAGACACAGTACTATTTCCTTTCAGGATTTACAGCTAAACTTGCTGGTACAGAGCGTGGAATTACAGAGCCAACACCTACATTCTCAGCATGTTTCGGACAGGCATTCCTTGAATTACATCCTACAAAGTATGCTGAAGAACTTGTTAAGAAGATGGAGAAGAGTGGAGCTAAGGCTTACTTAGTAAACACAGGTTGGAATGGAACAGGAAAACGTATCTCTATTAAAGATACTCGTGGAATTATTGATGCTATTCTTAGTGGTGACATCAATAAAGCTCCTACAAAGACTATTCCAATGTTTAACTTTGAAGTTCCTACAGAGCTTCCAGGAGTAGATTCTGCAATTCTTGACCCTCGTGACACATATGCTGATGCTTCCGAATGGGAAACAAAGGCAAAAGATTTAGCAGCCAGATTCGTTAAGAACTTTGCTAAATACGAAGGTAATGAAGCAGGTAAGGATTTAGTAAAAGCTGGTCCTCAGAAATAATAATTAGACAAGTTTAATTATGAAGTCCCACATTTTATGTATGATTCATTTCTGTGTAAAGTGTGGGGCTTTTTTAGTTGCTATGTAACCGGTAAACATTTGTTGTTCGCAGATTCTTAAATTTGCAGTATCTGCGGATTGATAAATATGATGTCAGGGTCAAAAGTCCCCAATTATGATGCCTACGGATTGCTCCGCACTATGTGCTCCCGCACCTCTACCCAATATTCGCATATCGTGGGATTAACATCCCACTTTTATGCTCATATCGGGGCGGGTCACAAAGTCTTTCACCCACCTATGAGCAAGCTCATGTGGGTTTAGACCTTTTGACCCTGGCATCATAAATATAATATTATGAAGAAAATAATAATGGAAATTGAACAACAATTAATAATACGACATGCAGCAGAAAAAGACATACCATATCTTGATAAGCTGCTTTATCAGGTTCATAAGATACACAGTGATGTAAGACCTGACATTTTTAAATGTGGTGCCAAAAAATATACAGATGAGGAACTTAAAAATATTCTGGCTGATGATAAAACACCTGTATTTGTTGCTGAATATGAAAATAAAATATGCGGTTATGCATTTTGTATTCACAAGCAGTTTATAAATGATAATAACATGACAGATATAAAAACATTATATATAGATGATTTATGTGTTGACGAGAGTGTAAGAGGAATGCATATAGGCAGAACTTTGTATGAATATGTGCTTGATTACGCAAAAAAACATGGCTATTATAATGTTACACTTAATGTGTGGGCCGATAATACAAATGCTGTTAAATTTTATGAAAAGATAGGTATGAAAATTCAAAAAATCGGAATGGAAAAAATATTGTAATTATGTTGAAAAAGATGTTTTTATGTATTATAATGATTCAATGTTTGGATAAAAAATAAGACATTGAGAGGAGATGTGGTGATATGTATTCGCCATTTGAAGTTGCGAAGAGTTTTATTGAAATTGGTCATACAAAAGCAAAATTATCTATTGGAAAATTATTGATTTTAGGATTCCTCGCGGGACTTTTTATATCAATTACGGGTGTTGGAGCAACTGCGGCTGCAGTTACAATAGATAATGCAACTGTTGCAAGAATTTTAAGCGCAGCTGTTTTCCCAGGTGGACTTGTGATGGTAATAGTTGCAGGAGCAGAGCTTTTTACGGGAAATTCACTTATGATAATAAGTACGCTCGAAAAGAAAATAACTTTTATACAGATGCTTAAGAATTGGCTGTTTGTATATATAGGTAATTTTATTGGCTCATTATTTGTGGCATTGCTTGTTGTTTATGGACATACTGCCTCTTTGTATGATGGAAAGCTTGCAGAGAGCATGGTAAACATAGCTGCAGGAAAAGTAAATCTTACACTTTCAGATGCATTTATAAGAGCAATACTGTGTAATATTCTTGTATGTGTTGCAGTATGGGTTGCGGCAGCGGCTAAAAATGTATCAGGAAAAATAGTTGCTCTATATCTGCCTATATTTGTATTTGTATTATGTGGATACGAACATTGCGTTGCAAATATGTACTATATTCCTGTAGGGATTTTTGCATCATCAGAGTATGGAATTGCAGCAGAAAGTCTTAACTGGGGCAGCTTTATTCTGAAAAATCTTATTCCTGTTACCTTGGGAAATATAGTTGGAGGATGTTTTATCGGAACAACATATTGGGCAGCATATTTAAAGAATACTGATAATAAATAATTATTGTAAGAAAATTAAGAAAATAAGTGTGGCAAATCAGTCGGTATATTCGTCTAATAATCAAGAATATGCTGGCTGATTTGCTATACACAGTTAGTGTGTGTTAAGTAAGAACTCTTTAATTGTCTCAATACTTTGATTAGTGGCAATTGATATTTGTTCAATTGTGAAATTATTAGTATACATTTGTTCTATGATGTTGGTAAGTGTCTGTTGTACACCTTCGGCATGTCCTTCGGCATGTCCTTCGGCATGTCCCTCAGCACGTCCCTCGGAAATTGCTTCTTCTCGTTCTAATTCAAGTTGCCTTTCAAAAGTATAATCTAATTGTGTCACCTTAACCACCTCCGCACGGTTTTTGATTAAGAAGTCTTTTAGAATATTTTCTTCTATACATCGGTCTATTGCCTGATGTGTTGAAGATTCTAAATCTGTATAATTATTCGTCTTATAATAGAATCGAACATAATCTACAAAAATTGAATATTCCTTGAGTATTTTGCAGCGGCTCATCAGCTCTTGATTCTTACCATAATTAATATTGTATACCATACACTTTAATTCCAATTGTGGATTTTCAGTTTTATGTGCAAATGCATCTGATAATTTTAATTCATACTGTTCCGGCTGCTCTTTATCTCCATTATAAAAAACAACAAATTTAGGAACTGGTATTTTTACAAGTGTTCTGCCATATACATTGTGTTTCTTAAGAATTCCCTGTACCGTAACAGTAAAATAAATAAGGCTTCTTACAGGCATATTTGGGCAGATGGTTGATTGGTGTTCGTAGACACTCAGATTAGCATCAAGTATAAATGATGCGTCATTTCTGACACTAAGAGATATGCCTTTATCCAAAGTACATATTTCAACCATACTGCTGTCAGTGTAATTAGAACCATTGACTGCATTATAAACTTCTAAAGCATTATTTTTGTTGTTCATTAGCATACTGAATACATCACTTTTGTATTCTCGGTTTCCTGTCATATAATCCCCCCATGTAAAAATAAATATTTCTGACTATTTTAAATATTATAGTGTAACACTGGTTTTGTAAATTAGTATAAAACATAAAGCAATAATTAATTCAGGCTATGATTATCACCTCCCGGATAGTTATAATATTGTGTGATTTTTGTGAGTTTCATTATTTCTTTTAATGCATTCTAGCACTTCTAAAATGAAAATGCAAGAGATATTGTGCATTTTCTACAAAATTCTACATTTTTCCACAGAAAGTATTGTATAAAACGCATGGTTTACTGTCTGGTAATATTTAGATGCTTTTGAGCATGTAGTTCATAGGTCTTCAATTAAAAATAAAGTCTTAATTTAAAAAAATATATAAAAGTGATTCATTTTTTAGAAAATTGAATAAAAAGAGACTAAATGAAGAAAGATTAAGTATATTATCGAAAATTAAAATAATACTTTTTTCTGTTAGT
>CAJJNI010000225.1 GCA_905193085.1 uncultured Lachnospiraceae bacterium
TAGCATCTGACGCAGCATCTTACATAACAGGTCAGGTAATAGGCGTAGATGGCGGAATGGGAATGTAATTTTTAGGAGGACAATACAATGAATGAAAAACCGTTGGATAATAATTTGATGTTTTCATTTGAA
The DNA here is from genome assembly GCA_905193085.1 of uncultured Lachnospiraceae bacterium. Classification (GTDB taxonomy): domain Bacteria; phylum Bacillota; class Clostridia; order Lachnospirales; family Lachnospiraceae; genus CAJJNI01. The sequence goes on from CAJJNI010000225.1 coordinate 133, forward strand.
CAGATTATGCAGCTTATTGACAAAGTATCTGAATCTAATCTTGATGAAGTTAAGTTTGAGACTGAAACAGCCAGAATGTGTTTTGTGAAAAAAGGAAAAAAAGTATTAAAGACTGAGACAGTTTCTGATACAGAATATATGGCAGAAGAAAAAAAATCTGTTGAAGTAAATGCACAAAAGCCTGTTGTTGAAGATGAGAAAAATATTTATTTAGTAAAATCTCCAATTGTAGGTACTTTTTATTCATCAAAAGAAGAGGGCGGAGAGCCACTTGTTAAAGTTGGAGATACAGTTAAGAAAGATAGTATAGTAGCGATTATAGAAGCCATGAAGCTTATGAATGAGATAACAGCAGGAAGTGACGGTGTTGTCACAGAAATAATGGTTGAAAATGGTCAGATTGTAGAATATGGCCAGCCGCTTATGAAAATTAAATTTTAGGAGAGATAAAAATGTTAAACATAGAACAGATAAAAGAAATACTTCCACATCGTCACCCATTTCTTCTTGTTGACAGAATTGATGAGCTTGAAGTAGGAAAAAGAGCAGTCGGAACAAAATGTGTTACATATAATGAGCCTTTTTTTGCAGGACATTTTCCACAGGAGGCTGTAATGCCAGGAGTTCTTATAATCGAAGCATTAGCCCAGGTAGGTGCTGTGGCTATACTTGCAGATGAAAAAAATAAAGGAAAAATAGCATTTTTTGGTGGAATTAATAAGGCTAAATTTAAACAGAAAGTAGTTCCGGGAGATGTTCTTACACTTGAAGTTGAGATGACAAAGGTTAAAGGACCAATTGGTGTAGGAGAAGCCAAAGCATACAAAGATGGAAAGATTTGTGCACAGGCTGAGCTGACTTTTGCCATTCAATAAGGAGGATACTACACTATGTTTGAAAAAATTCTTGTAGCTAACCGCGGTGAGATTGCAGTCAGAATTATAAGAGCATGCCGTGAAATGGGAATAAGTACGGTGGCAGTATGTTCAGAGACAGACAAAGATGCCCTGCATGCGCAGCTTGCAGATGAGTCTGTATGTATAGGTCCTGATGTTGCCAAAGACAGCTATCTTAATATGGAAAGAATTTTAGCGGCAGCAGTTGCAACCGGTGCTGATGCAATACATCCGGGCTTCGGATTTTTATCAGAAAACAGCAGATTTGCGGCTTTATGTGAGAGATGTGGAATTACATTTATCGGACCTTCAACCCAGAGTATGGAAAATATGGGAAATAAGTCAAAAGCCAGAAATACAATGAAGAGAGCAGGGGTTCCTGTTATTCCGGGCACAAGAGAGCCTGTTGTAAATGCACAGGAAGGAAAAGCCCTTGCAGATGAAATAGGTTATCCTGTCATAATAAAAGCTGTTTCGGGCGGCGGTGGAAAAGGAATGCGTCTTGTAGAAAACGCTTCTGATTTTATAGAAAAATTTGAAACTGCAAAGAGAGAATCTAAAAATGCATTTGGTGATGATTCAATGTACATTGAAAAATTTATCGGCAATGCAAGACATATAGAGTTTCAGATTTTAGCGGATAAATTTGGAAATGTTGTTCATCTGGGAGAAAGAGACTGCACTATTCAGAGAAGACACCAGAAAGTTATTGAAGAAGCTCCTTCAATGGTTCTTAATGAAGATTTAAGAAAAGCAATGGGAAAGGCTGCTGTCAAGGCAGCAAAAGCGGCTGAATATTACAGTGCCGGTACAATAGAATTTTTATTAGATAAGACTAACAAATTTTATTTTATGGAAATGAATACAAGAATCCAGGTAGAGCACCCGGTAACAGAGATGGTTACTGGAGTCGATTTAATAAAAGAAATGATACGGATTGCCGATGGACAGAAGTTATCGATAAAACAGTCAGCGGTAAATATAAACGGTCATGCGATAGAATTCAGAATAAATGCGGAAAGTCCTGAAAACGGCTTTATGCCAAGGCCGGGAAAAGTTACAGATTTACATTTTCCGGGTGGAAACGGAATAAGAATAGATTCAGCTCTCTATACAGGATATCAGGTGCCTTCATTTTATGATGCCATGATTGCAAAAGTGATTGTACATGGAAAAAACAGGGCAGAAGCTATAGATAAGATGAGAAGCGCATTAGGAGAAGTTGTAATTAACGGTAAAGGCTTAGAGACAAATGTTGATTTTCTTTATGATTTAGTTTGTAATAAATCATTCATAAAAGGTGATGCAGAGGCAGTAAATGATATTTTGGAAAAAATGTGCAAATAGTATACTGATATTGGAGGTTTATTATGTTAAAAGAAAATTTCAAAAAGACACAGACTGGTCCAAAAGGAATTAAAAAGACCCGCGAAACTAAAAATTCCAAAGAAAAAAAGGCAGAAAAAATACATGTACCTGACGGATTATTCAGAAAATGTCCAAGCTGCAATGAAATTGTATGTGTAGAAGATGTTGTCGATAACAGTTATATCTGCCCGGCATGCGGTTATTATTTTAAGGTTACGGCTAGAGCCAGAATAAGTATGGTAGCAGATAAAGGAAGTTTTGAAGAGTGGGATATGGATATTACGACAAGCGACCCACTTGATTTTCCGGGTTATCATAAAAAGCTTGAAAAAATTCAGGCGGCAACTGATTTAGATGAGGCTGTAATAACCGGAAAATGTACTATAAGAGGGTATGAGACAGGTATAGGTGTTATGTCATCAGATTTTCTTATGGGAAGTATGGGCAGTGTAGTCGGAGAAAAGATAACACGACTTTTTGAAAAAGCAAAAGAAGAAGAACTTCCTGTTGTATTATTCTGCTGTTCAGGCGGTGCAAGAATGCAGGAGGGAACAGTGTCTCTTATGCAGATGGCAAAAACAAGCCAGGCAGTAAAGATGCACAGTGAAAAGGGGCTTTTATATATTTCATTTTTAACTGACCCTACAACTGGTGGTGTTACAGCCAGTTTTGCAATGCTTGGTGATGTAATTCTTGCAGAACCGGAGGCGCTGATTGGGTTTGCCGGACCAAGAGTAATAGAGCAGACAATCAAACAGAAACTTCCAGAAGGCTTCCAGAAATCAGAGTTTATGGTAAAACATGGTTTTGTTGACCGCATTGTAAAGCGAAAAAATATCAGAAAAAATCTTGCATATTTACTTGCTTCATCAGGCTGCATTAAAAAAGGAGAAGAGTAGTTATGGCTAAAAAAACACAAAAAGATTTGCTTACAGAAGATTTATTTGATGTTGATTTTGTAGAACAGGGTGAATTGACTCCCTGGGACAGAGTTCTCCTTGCAAGAGATAAGGACAGACCTTATGCGCTTGACTATATCAATGGAATATTTGATGAATTTATGGAGCTTCACGGTGACAGGGCATTTGGAGATGATGGTGCGATAGTTGGTGGAATTGCATCAATAGAGGGAAAATTTGTCACTGTAATAGGTGAACAAAAGGGTAGAACAATAAAACAGAATGTAAAAAGAAATTTTGGCATGCCATCACCGGAAGGTTACAGGAAAGCACTTCGTCTTATGAAGCAGGCGGAAAAATTTAATCGTCCAATCATATGTTTTGTTGATACTCCGGGCGCATTTTGCGGCATGGAAGCAGAAGAGAGAGGACAGGGACAGGCAATCGCAAATAACCTGTATGAAATGTCAGCAATAAAGACTCCTGTTTTATCAATTGTAATCGGAGAAGGTGGAAGCGGAGGTGCCCTGGCACTCGCTGTTGCGAATGAAGTATGGATGCTTGAAAATTCAATGTATTCAATTCTTTCACCGGAAGGATTTGCATCTATTTTGTGGAAAGATTCAAATCGCACAAAAGAAGCTGCTGAAATGATGAAATGTACCTCAAAAGAGTTAAAAGAGCTTGGGGTAATAGAAAAAGTAATTCCAGAAGAACAGC
>CAJJNI010000226.1 GCA_905193085.1 uncultured Lachnospiraceae bacterium
TTTCATACGCTCTTTAAAAGTTTCGTAATGCTGCTGCGCAAGTATTGTTGTCGGCACAAGATAAACAACCTGTTTGCTGTCCTGCACTGCCTTAAATGCTGCTCTTATGGCAATCTCAGTTTTTCCAAAACCTACATCACCACATACAAGACGGTCCATTACCTTCTTACTTTCCATATCGCGTTTTGTAGCATCAATTGCCGCAAGCTGGTCCGGAGTCTCTTCATATGGAAACATTTCTTCAAATTCCTGCTGCCATACATTATCTTCGCTAAATTCATAGCCCTGTGAATTTGCGCGGGCAGCATAAAGCTCTACTAAATCTTTTGCAATTTCTTCTACTGCTGTCTGTACTTTCTTTCTTGTCTTAGTCCACTCTTTGCCGCCAAGTCTGTTAAGCTTAGGAGGTTTTGCATCGACACTTGCATACTTCTGAATTGCATCAAGCTGTGTCGCAAGCACGAAAAGGCTGCCACCGTCGGCATATTCAATTTTTACATAGTCTTTTAAAACTTTATCTATCTCGACTTTTTCAATACCTTTGTAAATTCCCAGACCATGATTTTCATGAACAACATAATCGCCTACTTTTAATTCGTTGAAGCTTGAAATTTTGCTTCCTTCATATTTCTTTTTCTTCTTTTTTCTTAACCTTTTTTGTCCAAATATATCATTTTCTGAAATTACAACAAATTTATTTTCAGGACATTCATAACCGCTTCTGACATGTCCACAGGCAGTCATTATTTCTCCCGGTTTAATTTCATGACATTCATCATCTGTATAAAAACTCATCAAATCGTTATCGATAAGCTCTGCGGAAAGTCTTTTTGCCCTTGTTTTAGACATGGAATACAACAGAATTTTGTAATCGTTCTGTTTGTATTTCTTAAGCTCTTTAAGAAGCATCGAAAAATCTTTACTGTAAGACGGAACAGAATGCATAACAACACTTATTCTGTCAACTGCCTCAAATTCATTGGCATTATTATCAAGCGCAAAATATCCTACCCCACGATGTCTGCTCAACAGTGCAAAAACTTCTTCAGCACTTCTTAACATTTTTGCCTGTCCTGCTATGGCATAACCTTTTGACAGACGGTTCTCCATGCTTGATGAGAACTCCAGTTCTACCGCCCGGATTCTCTGTCCTATCCTGACAGGCTCATCAAGTGTAATAAGCGTGTTGTCAAAATCAAAATAATCAAGAAAACCCGCCGCCTTATCGGTAAAATACATAAGATAACTGTCGAGCACAGATGATGATATATTATTTTCAATCATTTCCAACAATTCGTTTACTGATGTTTTGATTCTGTAAGCTTCTTCCGTCTTCATCTTCTTACGGAAAACATCATGGACTTCCTGCATGTCTTTCTTTATTTTATCAATACCGCTCTTAAGTCTGTCTTCATCTGCAATAACTTCACACGCCGGAAAAATATCGACTTCCATAAGATTTTCTATAGTTCTCTGACTTTCAGCGTCATAACTTTTTATAAGGTCGATTTCATCTCCCCAGAACTCAATTCGACAAGGGTTCTCATCGGTAAGACCATATACATCGACAATTCCGCCCCTGACTGCAAACTGCCCCGGATTTTCAGCCTGATAAGTTCTTTCGTATCCAAGCATAACAAGACGCTTTTCAAGCTCTTCAATGGAAATAACACTTTCACTGTCAAGATGTATTATCTTTTCTTTGATTTCTTCGATAGGAAGAAGCATATTCATAAGCGCATCTGCTGTCGTTACAACAGTTACATTTTCATTCATAATAATTGCTTTTAAAGCCTTCATTCTTTCTACAACAAGCAAATTACCATGCAAATCTGCTGCAAAAAACATAACATCTTTTGCGGGATAGTAAACGGTATTTTTATCAAATGATGAAAATTCCTCAAATATTTCGCGGGCTCTTATTTCATTATAAGTAACTATGATATGCTTTTTAAAATCTTCTGAAAGAGTATAAGAAAAATGAAGACGGCCTGAATCTGTACAGCCATCTATCCAATGCAAACCGCATTTCTTATTTAACTGTTCTTTAATCTGTTTAAATTGTTCTAATTGTGCAATCTGCTGTTCAAATGTTTTCATTTTTCCTCTTCCTCCTTCTTTTAAACAAGCATGATTCCATTCTAATATAACATGAACGAATTTCCATTACCTAAAAATTCAACTGATTTAAATACTAATATATTGTCAGGCTCATACATTTATAAATTCTACTTAGTATTTATGATGTCATGGTCAAAAGTCCCCAATTATGATGCCTACGGATTGCTCCGTGCTGCGCACACCCAAAACCACAGAAACATACTTCGCAAATTTCTCTGGTTATTGCGCCATCTACATTCCACTTCACTCGTTACTCATATAAATCTTACTTGGTATTATATAAGTTCATTGCTTTATTAGCTTCGCCCTGTACTATAAGCTCTGCTGCCTTTGCCGCATTTTCTATTGATTTATTGATTTCTACTCTCTCTTCTTTTGAAAAATGTCCAAGTACATAGTCTGCCAGGTCCATATAGGCAGGTTTCTCCCCGACACCGATTTTTATTCTTGAAAAATTCTGTGTACCTGTCATTGAAATTATACTCTTTATTCCATTATGTCCCCCGGCACTGCCCTTTGCACGAATACGCATTCTTCCGACATCAAGACTGATATCGTCAAAAATTATCAAAAGTTCTGTCTCAGGGTCTATATTATAATAATTGATTATTTCAGCAATACTTTCACCACTTAAATTCATATAGGTCTGCGGTTTTGCAAGAATAACCTTTTGTCCGCCTATAAATCCTTTTCCAATAAGTGCCTTATGTTTTTTTGTATCAACTGAAATATTGTTAGCTTCTGCTAAATAATCTATTGCATCAAACCCAACATTATGACGGGTATTTGCATACTGTGATGTAGGATTTCCCAAACCTGCTATTAAATACATTTGTAACTTCCTTTCTCGTTGCAAACAAGAACTTTGGCTCGTTGTCTGCGTAAACTATAAGAAATATGCTTTGTGAGCTGCCCGCGTAAACCATGAAAAACCGTGAGTTTATCTATTATAAGACATCTCACGGTTTTTGTAAAGTCAGATTGTTATGCTTCTTCTAATTGTTCACACGCCAAATCATAAGCTTCTATTATTTTCTCATGCAGTCTCTTTCGCATATCTCCATTTATAGGATGTGCAACATCACGATATTCGCCATCGCTGCCTTTACGACTCGGCATCGCAACAAACAATCCTGAACTGCCCTCAATTAACTTAATATCATGTATAACAAATTCATTATCCAAAGTTACTGAAACAATTGCTTTCATTTTTCCTTCCGGTTCCATTTTGCGTACACGCACATCTGTTATCTGCATATTCAGCTCCCCTTTATTATTTAATTAGGTTATAGACCATTATTTATCTTAATGTAAAATTGATATCAACCGGATATTACTATCCTCTATACTGCCTGTCTGAATTTAATCAAACTTAAACTACATATCTTTCATTCTTCTCAACTACTATCTTAATTCCATCTTCACCACAGTGGTATGTGTTGGCACGGATAGTATCACGGCTTTCCACAATACAATTTTCAATATGTGTGTTGTCACCAAGATAGACATCATTTAAAATGATAGAATTTTTAATTACACAGTTGCTTCCAACAAAAACTTTCTTAAACAGAACTGAATTTTCTACTGTACCATTTATTATACAGCCACTTGAAACAAGACTGTTGCGTACATTCGCTCCTGTGTTATATTTTGCCGGTGGATTATCATCAACTTTTGAGTAAACTTCCGGACTCTGGTTGAAGAAGTAATCGCGTACTTCCGGCTTAAGGAAATCCATATTTGTCTTGTAATAAGATTCTACTGTAGAAATATTGCTCCAGTAATCCTGCATCTTATATCCATATATACGCTTATTATTCTTATAACGAATAAGTATATCCTGAACAAAATCATGACGATT
>CAJJNI010000227.1 GCA_905193085.1 uncultured Lachnospiraceae bacterium
AGCATAGAGCTTTTGTGTCGTTTCAGAACACCGGCACAGCAAAAAGAATCAATAGAGAGAATAAAGCGTGGAACTTCTGATATATTAATAGGAACACACAGAGTTTTGTCAAAAGATATATCATTTAAAGATTTAGGACTTCTTATTATAGATGAGGAGCAGCGTTTTGGCGTAAATCACAAGGAAAAAATTAAAAAGCTAAAAGAAAATGTTGATGTTTTAACTTTGTCGGCAACTCCTATTCCGAGAACACTTCATATGAGCCTTGTCGGAATAAGAGACATGAGCGTGCTTGAAGAAGCTCCGAGCGAGAGAGTTCCAATTCAGACATATGTCATGGAATATAATGAAGAAATGATTAGAGAAGCGATAAGCAGAGAGCTTGCAAGAGACGGTCAGGTTTATTATGTGTTTAACAAAGTTAATCAGATAGAAGAAATGGCATCAAAAATTGCTTCGCTTGTACCTGAGGCAAGAGTAGAATTTGCACATGGACAGATGAAAGAACATCAGTTGGAAGAAATGATGATGGAATTTGTCAATCATGAAATTGATGTGTTAGTCTCAACTACCATAATAGAGACAGGACTTGATATTTCAAATGTTAATACAATAATAATCCATGATGCTGAAAACTTCGGACTGTCACAGCTTTACCAGCTCAGGGGTCGTGTCGGCCGCTCTAACAGGACTGCATATGCATTTTTGATGTACCGCAGAAATAAAATGCTTACTGAAGTTGCACAAAAACGTCTTGAAGCAATCAAAGATTTTACAGAGCTTGGTTCAGGAATTAAGATAGCCATGAGAGATTTGGAACTGCGTGGAGCGGGAAATATTCTCGGAAAAAGCCAGCATGGACACATGGAGGCTGTTGGTTATGATTTGTACTGCAAAATGTTAAACATGGCAGTCAAAAAAGAAAAGGGTGAAGAAGTAAGCGTTGGTTTTGAAACTAATGTTGAGATAAATGTTGATGCATATATCCCTGACAGATACATTCCAAATGAATTTCAGAAGCTTGATATATACAAACGAATTGCTGAACTTGAAAATGAAGATGAATGTGAAGATATGCGTGATGAACTTACAGACCGTTTTGGTGATATACCAAAGGCTGTTGAAAATCTGCTTAGAATAACAATGGTTAAAGTTCATGCACATGAATTATACATGACTTCTGTCGAAGCGAAGAAAGAATATGTCAGATTTTCAATGTATGAAAAAGCAGAGATACAGACCCAGAAAATACCGGAAGTCATCGAGATGCACCAAAAAGAACTGACATTTCGTGCCGAGAGTAAGCCTTATTTTATTTATAAATTGAAAAAGAATAAACAGGGTGAAACAGAAAATGCATTTGAGGCAATAGAAAAACTTTTGCAGGATATGCAGATATTAAGGTAAGGAGTCTGGCTGTGTTTTCAGGCTGAAACAGGGGTGCTCTTGCGATGTTTTTTAAGAAAACCGATTAAGAAAAACGGTCACTGTTTGTACTTGAAAATTATGAATAAGTAGAGTATAATTAATCTATTAGAGTGCCGTAGGGCAGACGGTGTAATATACAGATTTGGAGGATTAGAAATGAAATTGACAGGTTTAAAAAAGACTGTTGCAATTATTGGAGCAATTACAATGATTGGGGCGTCACTTGCCGGCTGTGGCAGTAAAGCTTCAAATAATAAAAATTTAGATGCTGATGCAGTTATTATGAAAGTTGGAGATGAGGAAGTGAAGTTTTCAGAAGCTTATTTCCTTGTTAAATGGCAGCAGGCTAATTATCAGAATGTCATTGCATACAATGGTTCATATGGTGATGACTGGTATGCGCAGGACATATTTGGTACAGGAGAAAGTTTCCAGGATTATTTTAAGGATTACTATGAAGAGCTTCTCACAAGAATATGCATAGCAAGAGACAAGATGGACGAATATGGTCTTGAGCTTACAGCAGAAGAAAAAGCTGATATAGAATCAGTTGTAAAAGAGTTCATTGATGCAAATTCAGATGAAGCACTTAATGCAATGCTTGCTGATGAAGATGTAGTCCGTCAGGTTCTTACAGATTACAAGATTCTGGAAAAAGTAGCCGCAAAAGAAGTTGAAGATATTAATACAGATATTTCAGATGAAGAACTTAAAGAGGCTGCTTACACAAGAACATATGATTATATTTATATATCATTTGAGACAACAGATGAAAACGGTAATTCAACAACAATTACAGCGGCAGAACAGGAAGATTACATTAATCAGTTGAACATTGTCCGTTCACAGACAATTGAAAAAGGTGACTTTGATGCGGCAGCAGAAGATGCGGGACAGACAGTAAGCAGTCATACTTACACTCCTGGTGCAACAGCAAGTGAAGACAGACTTTATCAGATTAACAATTATATGGACGGTCTTGAAATCGGAGAAGTTTCAGAAGTTATTCCACTTGATACTACAGGTGTAATACTTGCATATATGGCTTCAGACAACACAGATAAACTTAATGATGAAGATACTCTTAGCACAGCAAGAGAATCAATTTTATCAGAGAGAAAGCTTGATAAATTCCAGGAAGTAGTAAAGAACTGGAAGTCAGAGTATAACATAGATAACAAAACAGACCTTTGGGATAAAATAACAATGGAAGAACCATTGGCTGCAGCTTCATCTTCAAGTACAAGCAGTAAATAATATAATGTTTAAAAGTCGAACTGTTTAAAATAAACGGTTCGACTTTTTTTGTACACATCAATGCGCCAGCCTGTTATTTGCCTTAAATTCTTTGCCTTAATAAATTATTTGATAGCTAAAGCAGTTTTTAAAACAGAAGCAGTATCAGTTAATGAAAGCTTACCATCTCCGTCCATATCCCCCAGTTGTTTGATTTCGGTTGTTTCTTCAATTATTCCGAGAGTAGCCTGTAATGCAACCTTTGTATCCTCAAGGTCTATTTTCTCATCACAGTTCACATCGCCCATTTCACCTTTGATAAGTTCAAGAAAAATTACAGAGTCTATATTAACATATACATTGAAATGTTTATCTTTAACTGAAGAAAGATAGGAATCTGAGAATTTAATTATATAAGCGTCCGGAGTTTCTTCTATTGTATAATTATCTGTTGCAACCTCAGTTTCGTTTTTGGATTTTACATAATCTGTTGTAATTTTAAGTATTTTTCTCAAACCGGTCGTCTTAGTTATTGTGATTTCGGACTCGTTATCTTTTAAAATATAAGCTCCCATGTAGGTTTCGTAATTATTTGTTGCAGTAGCAGATAAATAATTTGCACCTGTTTTAAGAGTACAGTTTTTTAATGCTGTTTCATTAATTATTAATTTTGTTCCATTTTTGCCGGTACTTGTTGAATAATCAGTAGTTTTGAGAGCTTGACCTTCTATTTCAACATTAGTTAAGTTTTCAGGTTTAATATTGTCGATTGTAACTTCGCATGAACCACGATTATTCCATGCGTTATCAAAAATATAAAGTGCCGGACTGTTTGCATAACTTGTTGAAGAAGTTCCTAAAATTATTGAAAGTGTCAAAGTTACTGCTGATATTGTTGTTAAAAATTTTTTCCTCATAATGATTCTCCTTCTATGTATGAATTATAATTTTTGCTTCTTATAAATATAGACAGCAAATTTGTAGATTGGTTGCAGTTGGGGTGATGTTTTTAGTTATTTATTTTGTCAGTAATTGGGTTTAATAAAAGCTATCCACATTAGATTACAGATTTACAGTTTAATATAGATAGCTTTTTATGTTTTCCTATAATTGATGATATGCAAAGAAAAGATAATTTTATTTCACTGTTGCTGGTTTACATAAAATTAGCACTAGGTGTTGCACTCTATCAAAAAAATTAGATTTTTGAGGTCACATCAGTGCGTCTGTATGTTATTTGCCTTAAATTCTTTGTCTTAATAAATTATTTGATAGCTAAAGCAGTTTTTAAAACAGAAGCAGTATCAGTT
>CAJJNI010000228.1 GCA_905193085.1 uncultured Lachnospiraceae bacterium
CACGTATGACATCCTCGCGCGCTCCTATTCGTGCATGGTCATAGGCATCTGAATAAATATCTTTTAACTGTTTACCTGACTTGTCATAATAAACAACCTCAATTGTACCATAATTAAGTTTATCTATCTTGATACCATTTTCTAATGAGCTGCCTTCTTTAATCTTTCTTACAGCTATTGAACTTTCTGTTACAACATCAGGAGTCTGTGTTGGCTCTGTTGGTTTTAATGAAGCATCTAATATTTTAAATGTGATATTTGCTGATACACTTGAACCATTAATTGAAGTACATTTTACAGTAACTGTAACATTACCTTTAGCAAGTGCTGTAAGTTCACCTGTCTTCACATCAATAGAAGCTTTATCTGCACCTGCAAGTACATTTTTAACACTCCATGTATACTGGGCATCTGTAACATTTTCAGGAGTTGTAATTGTCTCAAGAGTTACTTTATCTCCTACATAAATAGTAGGATTTTTGTCTGCAAATTCGATTTTTCCTGCAATATTAACTTTGTTATCTCCTGCAGGTTCAATTCCGCAATCTGCAGTGTATGTTGTCTGGCACCACTGCTGTGGAGTCATATCATATACACCCATACCGGCATATGTCTCAACAACTTCTTCTACATCATTAAGTGGAACTAACTTATATTCGTACGGAAGCTTCTCATCATAGTGATATTCAAGGTCAAATACACCGGCATATGTGTCAGAATTAAATTCTGTTGTTACTTTAGAGCTCCATGCCCAGTTTTTAATTGTTGACTTATCATGCCATTTAAAATCTGCCGTAAACTGGTTCTCACCATTGTTATCCCAGCTTCCGCCTTCATATGTAACACCATTTGTATTTGTTGTCTTTGAATTAACGATAAGTGAATGGTTAAATGCATTAGAGAAACTGTTAGCCCATACATCTGACATATTTGCTGTACCGTCACCCTGACGCTCTTCACCGACAAGTGGTCCGTTCATTGCTTCAAATACACATGTATCTGCCGCAATTGATGCACCATTTCTTGCATTGATTGCACGGCTTAAAGTATATCCTGTGTATTTACTTGATATTCCATATGTCTTCTGGAATTTAGTTTCAAGCGCTGCATGCTTTGAATCATCAAGATAACAGTTATACATATGGCCTACACCCTGTCTTATCATTGGAACTCTCTGTCCAACACTCTGATACCAGTTATATCCGAGTGATAATCTTAAAGAAGGATTTGTCTTAGTATCTTTATCGCCGGCACCACAAAGATGCACTTTTGAGTGATATGCAGTATACTGCATAATTTCTTCAGGTGTTGCGCCCTTTTCTCTCATTACACGATAACGGCTTCCGCCATTAACATCAACATTATCATAAGCTGTCTGTGTGCCTTCACTTATAGCCTTTAAATCCATCTGATATAATTTTTCAAGATACATAATGGATTCGTAAATTGTCTCATTTTCTACAGCTTCATCTGCATCAAGGCCAAATTTACACCATGAATATGTTACACCATGTGCATCACTTTCCATATCAATACAGCCATCAGGCGCTATAGTAAATTCACAGTGGTCAATCCATATATTATCACCATTAACCTTAACATATGTAATTCCTGATTCTTTCTGAAGCTTTTCTTCATGGTTATCCCACTGCCAGCTTCCGTCCATCTTAATATTACGAAGGACAATATCATTAGATGAATCCTGAATATCAAACTCTGTACGGTAGAGTGTTGCACCATATCTTGAGAAAATAGTCAGACCATCTGTCTTCTTAATCTGTATCTTAGACACACCACCCGATGCCTGAAGAAGCGGATTAATTACTGATACACCAGCATTCATGCTGTCCTGCAAAAACAGACATGTATCTTTACTTGTATCTGAATATTTGGAATCAACTCTCGCCTCAGTATATCCTGCATTGATATCATTCATAATCTCAATGACTTTGACTGAACCGCTCTGTGCTTCATAAATAGCTTCTACAAGCTGGGCTGCTGTATATACCTGACGATAATATTCTGTTCCAACATATTCACTTCTGTCATGCACACCAGCTGCTGCATAACCACTTACAGATAAAAAGCTGGCATCATATTTACTGAATGAACTTGTTGTATTAGGAATTTCAGTACAGCCCTCATCACCTAATCTTTCCGGTATTAAGTCTTCTGTATTCTCTGTACTTTGGTCACCGTCTGCAAATGTAAATACATTAACAGAGCAAGCTAACGCTGCTACTAAAGCAAGAGAAAGAAATCTTTTACCTAATAATTTTTTTCTCATTAAAATAGCCTCCTTTTTTGTATATTACAATATACATTATTATTAAACATTATAAACTATTTTTTATCATTTGTCCATAATTATAACAGGTTTTATTTATTTTTTGTTAATTTTTACCTCTGCATATATGAATCATATGCTTCCTGCCATATTTTCGTATATTCATCTGCCCCTAAGTCTTTTACCTGCTTTACATAACTGTCATAATCCGTAATATTCATAGTTCCCTGTATAAATCTTGCCCTGCATTTTGAAATATAATTTTTCATCTGGTCTGAAAAACGCTCTGCAGCCTCTTCCTGCTCCACACTAAGCTGACACGGTGCCATCATCTTATATGAACAGTCACCCTCTGACCATACTTTACATGCATTATAATACTCTTCACTCATATTTTTAATTATATAATCTGACAATTCACCAAATTCCGGGAAATTTATTTTAACAGGGTCTGCATAGGTTTTCCATTTCTGTATGCTCTTTCCATGAAAATCTATCATTTCTTCCATTCCGTCTGCCAGCTGTTTTTCACCATTAACAACATTATAACTCTCGCCTTCTATTCCCCAGCACAGGTATGTTGAACCTTCGTCTGAAAGCATATAATCAATTATATATGCAGCAGCCTTATCAACACCGTCTGCTACTGCTTTGTCTGTAATTACCGTTGTATCTCTGTCAAAAGATGAAATATCCGAAAAACACCACTGATAACCGTCTGCTGTTTTCGGCCACGGACACGCTGAAAACTCAGCATTTGGAGCTATTTCTTTAAGTTTACTTATAAATGATGAATCATTTGACGAATCAAAATCTCCCGCACTTGCTTTCCACGCTCCGGCAGTATTTCCGGTAACTTCTTTTTGCATGGCTTCTATGGAAACCTCTTCAAACATATTATAAATCAGACCCTCTTTATACCACTTGCTTAACTCTGTAAGATATTCCTTATAATTCTGCGTTATAAAGCCATATACAACTTTTCCATTTTCATCAATACTCGGGTCATCATCTATACCGTAAGCAGGAAGAAAATATTTCCAGCCCGATGAACACATTACAACCGGTTTTTCGTCCTGTTCACCGTTGCCATTCGGGTCGTACTTTTTAAATGCTGTTAATACATCAAACCACTCGTCCATGTCTGTTGGAACATCAAGACCTACCTCATCAAGCCAGTCCTGTCTTATTCCCAGGCCTCTTTCTGAAATGGCAATTCTGTCGTTATCATTATTTATATCATATAATGTACTTACAAATGTGTATTCACCGTTATCAAGCCTTAAATCTTTTCCAATTTCCGGATATTGTTCTACTATTTCAGAAAAATTAGGCATCCAGTCAGCCATATAATCGTTTAATGACACTGATACACCGTCATTATACATTCCCGCCATTCGTCCACTGTACTTTTCAAGATTTTTGGCAGTTATAACATCAGGATAATTTCTTGCTGTCATCATAGGAAGATATACATCATAGCTTGATGCAACCTCAAAATTAATATCTACACCTGTTATTTCCTGAATTTTCTTTAATCCTGCCATTTCTGACCAGTAATACTGATAAAATTCGTCCATTCCGCCCATAATCCACCAGTTTACAGCTACTTTACTGTCATCACCGCCCAACTCCTGATAAGTTTTAACTTCCGTTTCAGTGTCCGAATTATTATTGCTTT
>CAJJNI010000229.1 GCA_905193085.1 uncultured Lachnospiraceae bacterium
GTGATAAAAAAGAAGCTTTTCTGTTTGGAAGAAATTTATACATAAACACAAAAATTATTATCTGTAATGCCATAATCATTATAAGTCTCCAGTCAAGTACATGCTGAAAACCTGATGCAATTACAGGTATACTCTTTCCTATAAAAGCATTAATTCTCTCACCAAAAACCATCAGCACCAGTGATACAAGTATTATTGCTATAAATCCCGCCGTATATGCCGCTGAACGAAGTCTTAAAATAATATAATTACGGGTTTCTTTTAATTCATATATTGTATTAAATCCGTTAGTCACTGCTAATACACATTTTGCAGATGACCAGAGTGCCAATACAACTGAAATAGACAATACAGCATTGGCACGCTCATATAATTCTTCTACAATGCCATTTAATATCGGATAAAATATTGCAGGCAGAAAATCAGATATCATTTCCATAAGCATATCTTCCGTTAAAGCAGTAAAACGAATCAATGACAGCAATATAAGAACAAAAGGGAAAACCGACATAATTATAAAATATGCAGTCTGTGCTGAATATGCCGGAATGTGGCTATCCTTCATATCCTCAAGAAATGCCTGCACACTGTGTACAAATTTTCTCATAACATACTCCTTTTAATTGCATAAAATTTACCGGCACAATATATTTGTGCTCAAAAAAATCAATGCAAATTCTAATATGCTACATTATACACATTTTTTTCTTGTCTTACAACATTTTTTCTACAGTGATTTGCGGATAAAATGTTGTAAGTATTTGTAAATAATCATATCCTTCTGCCGCCATGCCTTTCGCCCCGGTCTGTGACATGCCGACTCCATGCCCGTATCCGCCGCCCCTTAAAATGATTATATTGTCTTTTTTTTCAGCGACATAAAAACATGCGCTTGGAAGCATATTCATTTTAGATGAAATTTCTCCTGATTCATTTTGTCCGCTCTCAATTATTTTCCCAAAAAATTCTCTTATATCATATTCTGTTTCTAGTTTTTTTGTCTTTTTTTCACAGCAGATTTCAAGTTCTGTTACTACACCTCCGCTGCTTCTTTTCACTACATTTATAGCGTTAATTTTTCCATATTCTTCCCTGAATGCATCTGATAATTTGTCTGTATTTAAAGAAATTTTCCACCGGTACCAGCCTGATATGCTGTCATAATTATCTCCATTTTCATTATCTATATAGTCAGCAAAAATATTTTCTGAACTTAAATCAACACTCTGATTCTGCTCATTTAACTCTACAGCCTTTAAATATTCACACTCACCTCCACTCTCACTCCAGACTTCACCTCCGGCAGTAACACCGCATGATGAAGCATAAAAATATGCATCTATAATTTCACCGTTATACATTGCAAGTAATCCTTTTGTATCATCAACGGCTTCTTTAACGGCCTCTGTTACCTCATAATTATTGTAAACCTGATATCTTACACTGTCATCAACAACCGCAGCATATTCAGGATACGCAACACTGTCAAGCCTTCTCGCCGCATAACTTCTTGCACATACCGCCTGTGCTTTTAAAGCTTCTATTCCATAACTTTGCGGCATTTCACTTGGCACTACTCCACAAATATATTTTTCAATATTAACTTCATTTATTATTACATAGCCCTTTTCTGTTTTATATATATCAAATTCTCCATAATATGCGGGCGTACCACAGCTTCTCTTAACTGAATTTAAATATATCGCTGAATTATCTGATGCTGTTTTTATATGAAGCGGTAAACCGTCACAAAACATATCAGTAATATCAGAAATTTCTATTACCTGTGCGCAATCGGTTGTTTTTTCTCCCTTATCAGGTGCATCTTTGACACTTATAATAAGTCCAATATCTGATGAAATTTTTACATTTTCATGGTAAATATCTTTAAAATCTTCAGTTTTTATAAGTACTCTTATCATTGTATTTTCATCAACTTTTGTCTGTTTTATTTGATTTACATCATCTTCAACTGTCTTTTCTTTTACTGATACCGATTTTCCTTTATTATTTAATTTGCCATTTAAAGATATAATTATTGTCACAACTGCAATTAAAACTGTTATTAAAAAAATTATCACTGCCCTTAAAAGCTGTCTGTTTGAAGTTTTTGTTTTTCTTAAATGTTTATTATTACAACTGATGTTCTTTTTGTTTTCCAAAATACTTTTTCTACAGTTATAGTATTTCCTGTAACGCTCACTGCTTTTTTTCAACACTGCACTCCATATTAAAAATATGTTTTTTTCAATATATGGACAATCACGCCAAAAAAGAACAGCCATTTCTGACTGTCCTGATAATTTTTATTTATTTTGTTTTCATATATGTGCGGTAAAAGACACCGTACAGTCTGCCATTAACATTAGAGTGGTTTTAAATTCTTAAGTGAAATATCCATTATCGGAGCTGCATATGTAAGTGCGCCGGCTGATACGAAATTAACGCCTATATCTGCAATTTCTTTAAGTCTTTCTTTTGTCACATTACCTGAACACTCTGTCTGTGCCTTATCACCTATCATTTCAACTGCTTTTCTCATTGTATCATTATCCATATTGTCAAGCATTATTATGTCTGCCTTAGCTTCTAATGCTTCTTTTACCATCTCAAGACTTTCAGTCTCTACTTCTATTTTTCTGACAAATGGAGCATATTCTCTTGCCATCTCAACTGCTTTTGTAATACTTCCGGCAGCACCAATATGATTATCTTTAATTAATACACCATCTGAAAGATTATATCTGTGATTTGTTCCTCCACCTACTGTTACTGCATATTTTTCAAAAGGACGCATATTAGGTGTTGTCTTTCTTGTATCAAGAAGTGTTGTGTTAGTGTCCTCTAACTCTTTTGCCAGTGACTGTGTAAATGTAGCAATACCGCTCATTCTCTGAAGATAGTTAAGTGCAACTCTTTCTCCTGATAATATAGCTCTTATATCACCTGTAATTGTACCTATAAGTTCACCTTTTTCTACTGAATCTCCATCTTTAAACTTTGTTTCAAAAACGCTTGTCTCATCAAGAAGATGAAACGTTCTCTCAAATACTTCAAGACCACAAAGTACGCCTGACTGCTTGCATATCAAATCTGCTTTTCCCAAAACATTTTCACGCATAATAGCGTTAGTTGTCACATCTTCACTTGTTATATCTTCTTTAAGTGCATTGATGATATATTCATCAATATTTAATTTCATTGTTACACCACTTATCATAAAATACTTCATCCTTTCTCTTTATCTCATTCATAATAATATGTCTGTATTCTTTCTTCAACTCCTGCATTGAAGGATATTCTTTCTTCTCTGCATCTTCAAGTGCAGGCGTACCGATATTGTCATGATGTGACTTTATCACAGCAACCGCTCTTTTTGCAAAAACAAGACTTTCAAGAAGTGAATTGCTCGCAAGACGGTTAGCACCATGGACTCCGTTGCATGCAACTTCACCGGCTGCATATAATTCTGATAATGATGTCTCACCATTAACACTTGCCTTAATACCACCCATAAGATAATGCTGTGCAGGTGTAACAGGAATACATTCTTTTGTCAAATCATATCCCTCTTCAAGACATCTTTCATATATATTAGGAAATCTGTTCTTTATCTCATCTTCACCCATATGTGCAATTGATAAGTAAACATACTCTGTTCCATCTTTCTCCATCTGTTCTCTTATTGCATTTGTAACAACATCCCTTGGCTGAAGTTCATCTGTAAATCTCTCTTTATTTTTATTAAGAAGTATTGCA
Organism: uncultured Lachnospiraceae bacterium; assembly: GCA_905193085.1. Taxonomy (GTDB): domain Bacteria; phylum Bacillota; class Clostridia; order Lachnospirales; family Lachnospiraceae; genus CAJJNI01. Next base: position 3,760 of record CAJJNI010000229.1, read on the forward strand.
CCTTCACCACGAACTGACTCTGAAATAAGGAATCTTCTTCCTTCTTTCTTTGAATATAATGTAGTCGGGTGAATCTGTATGTAATTAATATTTTCAAGCTCAATATTATTTTTTATGGCAATTGCAAAGCTGTCGCCTGTTATATGTCTAAAATTAGTTGAATGAACAAAAAGACCGCCAAGTCCACCTGTAGCCAATATAACAT
>CAJJNI010000230.1 GCA_905193085.1 uncultured Lachnospiraceae bacterium
CAGTTTATGAAGAGTATTCATGCACAGGATAAACGATGGATTCAGGCAGATGCAAGACTTATGAATCAGAGAAAACGGTACGATACAATTGTTCAGATGTTAGAGCATGCAATTTATAATGATGGTTTTGAAATGGTATATCAGCCGATTTATTCAACTAAAGATAAGAGTTTTCATTCAGCCGAAGCTTTAATAAGACTTAAAGATACACAGACATTAGGTTTTGTTTCGCCGGAAGAATTTATAACAATTGCTGAAAAAGAAGGCATGATAATGATGGTTGGAGATATTGTACTTAATAAAGTATGCTCATTTGCCAAAGCTAACCATCTTATTGAAAAAGGTATACAGTACATAGAAATAAATCTGTCAGGAATACAGTGTATCGACCAGGGACTTCCAAAGCAGATTGAAGAAGTTGTGGAAAAATATGATTTGCCATTTAATTTCCTTAATCTTGAAATAACTGAAACTGCGGCAGTAGAATCAGGTGAAATGCTTAATCTCAATATGGACAAGCTTACCGGAAAAGGTGTTGCATTTTCTATGGACGATTTTGGTACAGGTTATTCAAATCTTGCAAAGATGGCAGAAGTATCCTATGATTTGATAAAAATTGATAAGAGTCTTATCTGGTACTGTTATCCAAAACAGCGTCAGATATTGAAAAAAGATGAGACAAATCCTGACGAGGGTCTTGAAAAGTCAAAGGTTGTACTTGCAAAAGTAATAAAAATGATAACAGAGCTTAATTTAAAGATTGTTGCTGAAGGTGTTGAGACAAAAGAAATGGTTGAGATGCTTACAGATAACGGAGTTGATTATCTTCAGGGTTACTATTATTCAAAGCCTTTAAGTGAAAAAGATTACATTAATTTTCTTACAATGCATAACTAATAATATTAAAATTGAAAAATCTAAACCAGAAATCAGTGGATATATTGTGGAATATATTCACTGTTTTTTTACATACATTTTACCTTATGCTGGTTTTACATTTTACAATGCATTATTATTATAAACTCATAATTCAAATGCGCGTCTGAATAAAATTCAAAAATAAGTTATGTAAACCACAAAATATTTGGAGGAAATGATTATGAGAAAAAGTAGCAGAGTTTTTGCATTGGCAGCAAGTTTTGTAATAGCAGCAGGTTGTATGGCAGGCTGTGGTTCAAAAGATAATGGAAGCAACGGTAGTGCTTCAGGAAGTGATTTTGACACAAGCAACACTATTTCAGTAGTTTCAAGAGAAGACGGTTCAGGAACAAGAGGAGCATTTGTAGAACTTACAGGTGTTGAGGAAAAAAACAGCGACGGTAAGAAAGTCGATATGACAACAGATGAGGCAATTATTTCAAACAGCACTGAAATAATGATGACAACAGTAGCCGGTGATGATTATGCAATAGGTTATGCATCATTAGGTTCAGTAAATGACACAATTAAAGCTCTTAATGTTGATGGTGTTGAAGCTACAGCAGAAAATGTAAGTAATGGAAAATATACACTTGCAAGACCTTTTAATATTGTAACTTCAAAATCAGGCGTAAGTGCAGTTGCACAGGACTTTATAAATTTCATCATGAGTGATGACGGACAGAAAATCATTTCAGATAATAAATATATCGAAGTTGACTCTACAGGAGCATTTGAAAGCGACAAATCAACAGGAAGCATTGTTGTAGCAGGTTCTTCATCAGTAACTCCTGTTATGGAAAAACTTGCAGAAGCATACAAAAAAGTTAACTCAGGTGCAGAAATTGAAATTCAGGAAAGTGATTCAACAACAGGTGTTACAAATGCTATAAACGGTACATGTGACATAGGTATGGCATCAAGAGATTTAAAAGATACAGAAAGTAAAGAAAATATTGAAGCAACAGCTATTGCAATGGACGGAATTGCAGTAATAGTAAACAAAAACAACACACTTGATGATATTACAACAGACCAGATTGCTAAAATCTTCAAAGGCGAAGTTACAACATGGGACGAAGTTAAATAATAAAAGGTGATTGTATGAATAAATCCAAAATAAAGGAAATAGCAATGGAGGCCGTATTTTTACTTGCGGCCTGTGTTTCCATTTTATCAGTAGTTTTAATATGTGTATTTCTTATTTCAAACGGGCTTCCTGCAATTAAGGAAGTAGGAGTATTTAAATTCCTCGGAGGAAAAGTATGGAAACCGGGAAATGAGATTTTTGGAATACTGCCAATGATTGTAGGCAGTATATATGTTACAGCAGGTGCGATAATAGTCGGTGTGCCGATTGGACTTCTTACAGCAGTATTTATGGCAAAATTCTGTCCGGACTGGCTGCATAAAATTCTTAAACCTGCGTTTAATCTTATGGCAGGAATACCATCAGTTGTGTATGGTTTTTTCGGTCTGGTTGTTATGGTTCCTATGGTGCGGGAAATATTTTCCATTCCGGGTAAAAGAGTAAACGGTAACAGCATGCTTACAGCATCACTGCTGCTCGGACTTATGATACTTCCGACAATAATAAGTGTTTCAGAGTCAGCAATAAGAGCTGTTCCCGAAAAATATTACCAGGGTTCACTTGCTCTTGGTGCAACACATGAGAGAAGTGTATTTTTAACAGTTGTTCCGGCTGCTAAATCAGGAATACTGGCAGGAATAATTTTAGGCGTAGGCCGTGCTATCGGTGAGACTATGGCGGTAATTATGGTTGCCGGAAACCAGCCGAGAATGCCTAAAGGTGCACTTGAAGGTGTGCGTACAATGACTGCTAATATCGTAATAGAAATGGGTTATGCGGCAGGTCTGCACAGAGAAGTGCTTATTGCTACAGGAGTTGTGTTATTTGTATTTATACTTATAATTAACCTGGCATTTTCAGCAGTTAAGAGAAAGGCGGGCAATTAATATGAACACAGACAGTATAAAGGCAATAAATAAAATAAATTTTAAACAGTCACTTATGGCATATAAGAAAAAACCACTGTCTTTATTATGTAAACTGATAGTCTGGCTGGCTGCTATAATAACAATATTTGCGCTTGGCTATTTAATAGTCTATGTACTTATAAAAGGTGTGCCGCATCTTACACCTGAATTATTTGCATGGGAATATAATTCTGACAATGTTTCAATGATGCCGGCAATAATAAATACTATTTTGATGACTTTGTTATCGCTTCTTATAGCTGGTCCTCTTGGGATTTTTTCAGCAATTTATCTTGTCGAGTATGCAAAAAGAGGAAATAAACTTGTCGGCATAATAAGAATAACTGCTGAAACATTAACAGGTATTCCTTCGATTGTATATGGTTTGTTTGGAATGTTATTTTTTGTAACAACACTGCATATGGGGTATTCACTTATTTCAGGTGCACTTACACTTGCAATAATGGTTTTGCCGGTAATAATGCGTACAACAGAAGAAGCTCTTCTTGCAGTACCCGATTCGTACAGGGAAGGAAGTTTCGGACTTGGAGCAGGAAAATTAAGAACAGTATTCCGGGTCATTCTTCCGAGTGCAATGCCGGGAATTTTATCAGGTGTCATACTTGCAACAGGACGAATCGTAGGCGAGACTGCGGCACTGATATTTACCGCAGGAACAGTTGCAAAAGTTCCGCAGGGTATTTTCTCATCAACAAGAACACTTGCAGTTCACATGTACAGTCTTTCAAAAGAAGGTCTGCATACGGACCAGGCATATGCTACAGCTGTAGTATTACTCGCGCTTGTTATAATAATCAATTTTATTTCAGATGCGATTTGTTCCCGCAAAATAGATAAGGATAAGGAGTAACGGATTATGAGTACAAAATTTAGTGTATCTGACCTTAATTTATATTATGGTAATTTTCATGCATTAAAAAATATAAATATGGAAATACCGGCAAATGAAATTACTGCGTTTATAGGTCCTTCCG
>CAJJNI010000231.1 GCA_905193085.1 uncultured Lachnospiraceae bacterium
CTATCGACTTAATTATATTTTGAATAAATTCCCTATATTGTCTACAATCTTCAAATACCAAAAGATTTGTCATACCATAAATAAATTCCATTTTCAAATCTAATTCATTAAAATATATTTTCAAAATACTACCAGCCTCTCATCTGTGCACAAAATCTCACTGCTAAACTCTCCACTTATATATTCCATTCTGTTATATTGCTTTTCAGTTACTGTCATAAGCTGTACCAGTCCTTCTGGTGGTTTATTCTTCTTAACTTTATCAACTATTCCACTCGCAGCAGTCTGGTTCAATGCCATTTTGGAATACACAGATTCCTGCATCATTATAAAACCGCTTTTTATAAGAAATTTTCTGAATTTTACATACTCTCTGCGATTTTCAACTGTTAAAGTTGGCAAATCAAAAAATACCAATACTCTCATAAATCTATAACTCATTACTATAAAACCTTACCTGTGATAGCTCTCCATCATTTAAAGCATCAAAAATACTTTTACTGTATATTTTTATAGCTTTACTTACATATTCCTTATTTCCATCTATATATACAAAATGATTCAAAATATCTACAAGCTCAAGTTTTTCCTCCTTATCAAATTGATGCAATTCCATATCACAGACTTGTCTATCCACCAAAATTCTAAATGGCTCCATTAAATCACATGCCAGATTAAGCTGATTAAACATATTGTCATGAAAAATTCCTAACTGCGTAAAATATCCCTGTGATACAATTTCCTTCGAAAACATAGATAAAATAATACTATATCCGTAATTTAAAGCCGCATTTACATAATTATCCTGTGTTCTTGAAAAGTCCATACCGAAAAGTGCATTAAAATAAACTTTTGCGGCATGTCCTTCTCTATTTGTTACATCTGCCGGCTTTACCTCACTTATATACTGCCTAAGCAAAACAGATTCAGCTTTATTTTGTTCCTGAAGAAATTCAGCCTGTTTTCTTATCTTTTCACAAACAATCTCAGCCCACATAAGCTGTTTCATATCAGTTGACCATTGAATCTGCTTTTTATATTTTAAACTTGTGTCATGACTTCCATAAAATGGAATTAACTGCGACGAAGGAAGCCTCTTTTCATCACAAAAAATAACCTTTATTTTTCTTTGTGACAACTCAGCCAATAAACTGGTAGTCAGAGAAACTGCCGGAGAATCTATAAGCAAAACTGATATTTCACTTAAATGTATTTTTGTTATTTCTTCCATTCTTATTACAAGATAACTCATCTGCAAATCTAATTTTGCTCTTTTTGTAATTACAACCGTACGCCAACTCATTATATTATCCTCTCAACCTTTTCATAAATACCGGTAACTGACTGGTGCACAATTGAAAGGGTTTTAATCTGGGTTATATTCATTGTTTTCTTTATTCTTCCCATAGTTGCTGTGCCACCAATTTTAAGTAAATTTGGCATTTCAGGATTGCATTTGAATAATTTTAGTAATTGGTATATAACTTCTGCTTTGTCTTCATCTGACAAATATAGAAACTTTTCTTCTCCGTTTACCATTATTTCTAACACTCGTAAAAATTTGTTGGAAAAATCTTCACCTTTAATATATATGCTGTTTTTAAGTTTATCTTTAAATGTGTCATACAATAAAATCAAATCTTTTTCCGTTAAATTTTTATGATTTACTGTTGTATCATTTTTCTTAATTAAATCACGGTTATATTTTATAACTTCTTTTAGAATTTTCTGGTTTGTTTCATCTAATATAAGCTGATTTGCATTATTAAAAATTATGTTGTCAGTTGATATTGATGCAAGACGCATCTTAAATCCGTTTACAACAAATAATGTATTTATCATAACCTTTTTATTTATTATTGTAACTGCTTCAAGGCCTGATTTTTCACTTATTTTTTTCTTAAGCTCTGTCTCATCAGCCTCTAATTTTTTCTTCAGATAAATCGGCATACCCCAGAAAGAAATTATCGTTTTACCTTTTTTATTCTCTCCTTTAAAAATAACAAAATATGCTATTCCAATACCGTTATATCCTCCATATTTTTCAGTATTTTCCAATCTTTCGTTACCGGAGCCTGATTTTAAACTCAGAAGCTTCTCTTTCTTTTTAACAGGATTAACATCAAACAATTTTCCACTTTTTTCACATAGCTGTCTTGTCACAAGCACCTTGTTATTATTCATAACATTTTTAACTATTTTAATGCTTTCACCATTCTGTGTATTCCAGGCAGTTTCTTTACCAAGTTTAATATCATAATCATATAATTTTACGAGATTATAAGTACGGTATGTACCTTTTTCAAGAAAATATTTTCTTATATCTTTCGTAAATTTTATATGATATGCGTTTCCGACAACAATATTCAGATACGCATCTTTGGCATGATGTAAATCATTCATTTCTCTGACTTTAATTATTTCGTACTTCTGTCTGAACCTGTTCACATTTGATGCTTTTGAATAGACAATTTCTGTTTCCTGTGGCAATATTTCCTTTAATAAATTTGTAAATGCTTTTGTACTCTGGCTTGTTTCTACAATCTGTCGATTAATAAATACTGTCAGTTCTTCATTAGTTAAACCTGTTGTTCGCACCAGCCTGTTATACTTCTCTGCACTTATCAGTTTTTTATCTTTCCAGATTTTCCACATATCAGACATATTACTCTGAATTTCAGGTGTAATCGGGTATATATCTTTTTTTCTTATATTTTCAGGACGATATACCAATACACGATTGTCAAGACTGTTATCTTCCGTCTGGGAACGTGGATAAATATGGTCTATATCATACAATTCAAAGTTATCCAAATCAATTTTTTCACCTGTATATGCACATCTGCCAAGCTGTGTAAAATACAGATACAGCTTATCATTTCTCAGCCTGTCATTATCATAACCAGTTAATCTTTTATTTAACTTCTCTATTTCTTCTTTATCTTTTAAAGCTTTATCTTTTTTTATGCTTTTATACAATTCCAACAGATTATCTCTTCGCTTAACGCTTCTGACTGATGCTCCATGCTCTCTTGTCATTTCCACAAATACTCTTTTTGGAGCATGCCCCATAGCTTTTGTTATTTCTTCCAAAATCTGAACAGACTTCCACAATGCGCGCTTAACTGAAGGAGATACATAAAGTTCATCTATAACAGAATAATCTATTTTCTCTTTTCGCTCAAAACCATTTTCTTTTTCTATAATTTTCGCATATTCTGAATTGTCGGCTGTAATTAACTGCATCAAATTTTTATTCGTATTCCACATCTGATATATCACAGTTCCAACCTGACCTAACCCGGGTACATCAACAGCAATTCCATTAAGAAGCTTTTCAGACAGACTTCCCCATTCTTTACATTTTAAAGATTTCAATAATGCTTTAAACTGACTTTCATACCCCGGATATTTTTTCTCTAATCGTGCCTTTAACATCTTAGGCTCAGCACCAAATAATGTTATATCTTTTATAATGTCCTCTTTTTGAATATCACTTAAATCAGTTCCGGTGAAATTAGCCTTAAATGCATGATAGCTGTTAAGCGATGTTTTAAATTCACCATCAATTCCTGTAATATCCTCCGGCTTTAGAGTAATACCTTTTTCTCTTTTCAGATAATTAAGTAATTTCTTTACAGTAACCTTTGAATTTTTTTCAAACAATTGATGATATATTTCCTGTTTTAATGCAATATCTATCGGCTCTGACTTAATTTTAAGATTATTAATCTCATTTAAAACCATATATTTTTCATATAATATAGAACCTTTTGGAAGAACATCTTCTTTTTTCAAATATGTACATTTACTTGTAAGTTTCCTGATAAATTCTTCTGCACTTTTTTCTGTATCTACTACATTTTTAAAATTCCAGGGTGTTATTTTTTCAGAGCTGTTCCT
>CAJJNI010000232.1 GCA_905193085.1 uncultured Lachnospiraceae bacterium
AGACAAAGAAAGGCCCGAAAGTATACTTTGCGGCAGTTGCTGACGGATTAAAAGATTACAGCATCAACAGACTTTACAGTGCTGTAAGCGATTACAGAGAATTTGCTGCGAGAAAATATATTCTCGGAGCTGAAGGTAGCGAGCTTATTTATACATATGGAAAATCAGGTGTGGACGGGGCTAAGGCGCCGAAAGTACATTTTCCGCTTGTAAAGAAGTATAATCATGGAAAAGGTTCATTATATGTAATCAGTCTTGTGTTAGACGGTAAATTAGGATTTAATCCAAATCTTGATGAATTTATTATGGATTGTATAGAACAGAATATTTAACAGTTTATAAAAGGAGAAGTAATATGTCAGAAGAAATATTTGACAGTTCAGCTTCAGATGAACTAAAAAGGCGTAATCTTCCTGAATTATTAAAATTTGCTGATGGAAGAGCAGTTGACAGTGAAGAATTATGGAATGAAAGAAGAGCAGAAATAGCAGAAATCCTGCAGCATAATTATTGTGGATATGAGCCGCCAATTAAAGCAAAGGTGACGGGAAATATTACAAAAGAAGATGAAAGAACTGCATTTGCAGGAAAAGCTGTTTATCAGAAAATGGATATACAGTGTGAGCTTTCAACAGGAAGTTTTACATTTCCGTGTCATTTTGCAAAACCAAAAAATGTTGCAAAGCCTCCGGTATTTGTATATTTATCATTTTCAGACAGTTTTGTAGATGAACTGCTTCCGGTAGAAGAGATAATTGACGGTGGATTTGCAGTTGCAGCATTTTATTATCAGAATATAGCTCCTGATACTGATGATAACTTTATGAATGGAATAGCCTTATCCTATGGAAGAAATCCATTTGATGCATGGGGAAAAGTCCGTATGTGGGCATGGGGTGCTTCAAGAGTTTTAGATTATCTTTATACAAGAGATGATGTTGATTTATCAAGGGCAGCAGTTGTGGGACATTCAAGACTTGGAAAGGCTGCTTTGGTATGTGGTGCATTTGATGAGAGATTTTCACTTGTTATCTCAAATGATTCAGGTGGAGCAGGTGCTGCCATATTCCGTGGAAAAACAGGAGAAATGGTTAAAAATTTCAGAGGTGGAACAAGTGGACACTGGTTTGCCGGAAATTTTAGAAACTATGTAAGAAAAGAAGATGAGATGCCATTTGACATGCATTTTCTGCTTTCAATGATTGCTCCGAGAAATCTGTATGTGTGCAGTGCAAAGGAAGATTTACATGCAGACCCGAAATCAGAATTTCTGTCATGTGTGGCTGCATCAGAAGTTTATCATTTCCTGGGAAAAGAAGGACTTGTGGCTGATGATGTTATTCCGCAGAATCCTGTAACTTATCATGATGGAAATATAGGTTATCATTTAAGAGATGGAAGTCATTTCTTAAGCCGTTATGACTGGAACAAATTTATGGAATACAGAAACAACGAAAAGCATATTTGCTAGTGATTTTACCAGCAAAGTAGAGGAATGAATATGAAGAGTATAATTTCAATAAAAAAGGCCGCCAAGAACTGGGAAGAAGGTCTTCCGATTGGTAATGGCAGGCTGGGAGCTTCTGTTTTAGGAAAAATTTCTGAAGAAATGATTACAATCAATGAGGAGACTATATGGTATGGTCCTTTCAGAAACAGAAAAAATCCTGACTGTCTTAAAAATATACCGAAAATCAGACAGCTTCTGCTTGACGGAGAAGTTGAAAAAGCCCAGTTTCTGGCAAAAATGGCGATGACATCAACACCAAAATATATGAATCCGTATCAGCCGGCAGGTGATTTGAAGATTCAGTTTTTAAATCATCTTGCAAAGCGTACATCAAACAGAAGCTGTTATCTTGATTTAGATAATGCAATCTGCTGGGTAAAATATGATATGTACGGTGTTCATTATGAAAGAGAGCATTTTGTAAGCCAGAAATACAATGTTGTTGTAATAAGACTTACTGCTGATAAAGCAAAAAATCTTACAATAAGTGCCAATATGAACCGTAAGCCTTTTGAAGAAAACAGTGAAAAGCTTGATTCAAAAACGGTATGCAATTACGGACAGTGCGGCGAAGGTGGAGTTAATTATTTTACAGCAGTAAGAATGGTTGCAAAAGGTTCTTCTGTAGATACAATGGGAGATTTTGTTTACACTGAAAATGCAGATGAAGTTATTTTATATGTTACAAGCGGAACTGATTTTGGTGGAAATAATAATTTTAAGGAAGATTGCATTAAGCGTCTTGACGAAGCAGAAAAAACAGGGTATGATAAGATAAAAGAAGAACATTTGTTCTGGTACAAACCTCTTTATGAGCGTGTAAAATTAGACATAAATAATGTACAGACAGATGAGCGTTTAATAGAAGTTCAGTTAGATGAGCTTAAGAATGAAGAGAAGACAAGTAATGATTATCTGACTGTCATGCTGTTTAATTATGCGAAATATCTTATGATATCAAGCTCATATGACTGTAAGCTTCCTGCTAATCTTCAGGGAATCTGGAATGGCGAATATGTACCGCCGTGGCAGAGTGAATTTACAATCAATATCAATACTGAAATGAATTACTGGTTTGTGGAGAAATGCAATCTCCCTGAGTGTCATATGCCTTTATTTGATTTGATAGACAGACTTGTAATAAATGGAAGACAGACAGCTAAGGAGCTTTATGGCTGCCGCGGATTCTGTGCCCACCACAATACAAATCTGTGGGCAAATACTGACCCGGAAGGAATTATGGACGCATCACCATTCTGGCCTATGGGAGGTGCATGGCTGTCGCTTCATATGTTTGAGCATTATCTGTATACAGGTGATGTTAATTTCCTTAAGCAGAGGGCGCTTCCTGTTATGAGAGAGGCATTGCTTTTCTTTGAAGATTATCTTTATGAATTGGAAGATGGAATGCTCGTTACAGGACCTAGTGTGTCTCCAGAAAATACATATATATCAAAGATAGGGCAGAAAGGTGCACTTTGTATGGGTCCTGCAATGGACATACAGATACTCAGACAGTTGTGTAATTCCTATCTGATGGGTTGTAATTTTGTTGACAGCAGTGAAAGAGATTTAGATGATGAGCAGCATATAAGAAAAATGTGCAGTCTTCTTCCACCGACTAAGATTTCATCTGATGGCAGGGTAATGGAGTGGCAGGAAGAATATGATGAGGCAGAGAAAGGACACCGCCATATTTCACACATGTACGGACTGCACCCGGGTAATGAGATTACAGATGATAACCCGGAACTTTTTGCCGCAGCAGAGAAGACAATAGATACAAGATTGTCTGCCGGAGGCGGACACACCGGCTGGAGCAGGGCCTGGATTGCATGTTTCTTTGCAAGACTCAAAAAAGGCGAGAAGGTATATGAAAATATTAATGGACTTTTAAAGAAATCTATTAAAAACAATTTATACGATACACACCCGCCATTTCAGATTGATGGTAACTTTGGAATTGCAGAGGCAATGATGGAATGTATTGTCCAGTCACATGCTTCGTGCATTGATATTTTACCGGCGCTTCCAGATGAATGGCAGGGCGGAAGTCTTAGCGGAGTAAGATTGAGAAGCATATTATCAGATGACAATATGGATAAGAAGAGTCCTTTAACTGCCGATATAAAATGGGCTGACGGAAAGCTCGCAGGCTTTGTGGCAGTGGCAGATAAAGATTGTGTTGTAGATTTCAGATACAATGGAGAAAGAAAGACTGTAAGTCTCAAAGCAGGTGAGCAGACAGAAGTTTTTTGACAGAGAAATATATAGAGAGTTTGCTATGTGGTATTTGAGCGGTTTTCAAAGTCTTTTATACGCTTATGAGCAGGCTCATGTGTGTTCAGACATTTAGAACCTGATATCAT
>CAJJNI010000233.1 GCA_905193085.1 uncultured Lachnospiraceae bacterium
TTGGATGAAGCGGGTTCATATGAGCCACGCAGCATTGGCAGTGTTTTATCTACTAAAGGCAGTCTGTAAAACACACATTACAAATATTAAGGAGATTAGCATGTTGAAGACAGATTTTAAATGGGAGCAGTTCAAAAAAAATTCAGACGGTATGGTTCCTGTAATAGTACAGGATTATAAAACCGATGAAGTTTTAATGCTTGCATATATGAATGAATTATCATACAAGACAACACTAGAGACAGGAAAAATGACTTATTGGAGCAGAAGCCGTGATGAATTATGGACAAAGGGAATGCAGTCCGGACATTTTCAGTATGTTAAATCATTAACAGCAGATTGTGATTTAGATACAATTCTTGCAAAAGTTGAACAGATTGGTGCTGCATGTCATACCGGTTCAAGAAGCTGTTTTTTCAACAAGATAGTATAAAAGCCAGGGTCAAAAGTCCCCAATTATGATGCCTACGGATTGCTCCGCACTATGTGCTGGCATCATAATATTAAATTTGTCTGCATATATTTATACAAACAGACTTATATATAAAGGATTAGCATGACAATAGAAGATAGATTATATTTACTGCATGAAATGAAGGAGTGTTCCAGAAAAAATACTGAATATCTGCAAAATATACCAACTGACAGACATATTCAGGAACCAAAATCAGAACACTCCTTTTATGATGTTTCAGGCAGTAACAAAGTAACAGAGACATCATTGCGCAGCATCTATGTATGGATTAAATCATTTATTTTCAGATGTGTTTTATGTACAATGATTTTTCTCGGGTTTTATTTATGCAAACAGCAGGACAATGATTCATTTTCACAGAAAATTGCTGTATTTGGTAATGCGCTCAAAAAAGAAGATATAAATTTGAAAAATAACAATTACATTCAAAATAAAATTGACAGCACATTACAACAAATTTTATCAAAATAATGGAGGATAACATTAGAATGAGTAAGTTAGCACTATCCGATGAAATATTGCTCAGTGTCGATAAATCTGCACGATACATCGGAAATGAAATAAACAGTGTCAAAAAAGATTTGTCAACTGTTGATATACGATTTGCAATGTGCTTTCCCGATGTGTACGAAATAGGCATGTCACATCTTGGAATACAGATATTGTATGGTCTGCTTAATGACCGTGATGATATATATTGCGAAAGAGTTTATTCACCGTGGGTCGATTTAGATAAAATAATGCGCGAAAAAAACATACCGTTATTTTCACTTGAAACGCAGTCACCTATAAAAGATTTTGATTTTCTTGGAATAACAATCCAGTATGAAATGTGCTATACAAATATATTACAGATACTTGATTTAAGCCATATTCCGCTTTTAACAAAAGACAGAACAAGTGATGACCCATTTGTAATAGGTGGCGGTCCATGTACTTACAATCCTGAACCTTTAGCTGATTTTTTTGATTTATTTTATATCGGAGAAGGAGAAACTGTTTATTATGCGCTGATGGACGCATATAAAGAATGGAAAGAAAAAGATGGCAAAAACCGTGAAGCATTTTTAAGAAAAGCGGCAGCTATTCCCGGAATATATGTTCCATCATTATATAATGTAACTTATAAAGCTGATGGCACTGTTGAGAGTTTTCTTCCGGTTGACGAATCAATTCCTGCAAAAGTCACAAAACAGGTTGTCATGAATGTAACTGATGCATATTATCCTACAAAGCCTGTTGTTCCATATATTCAGGCAATTCAGGACAGAGTTGTACTTGAAATTTTAAGAGGCTGTATAAGAGGATGCCGTTTCTGTCAGGCCGGTGCAATTTATCGTCCGACAAGAGAAAGAGATGTTGAAAAATTAAAGCAGTATGCCATTGACCTTATCAAAAACACAGGATTTGAAGAAATATCGTTAAGCTCATTAAGTTCAAGTGATTACAGTTCGCTTAAAGAGCTTGTAAATTTCCTTATTACTGATTTCAAGAGTAAGGGTGTAAATATTTCTCTGCCGTCACTTCGAATTGATGCATTTTCACTCGATGTTATGAGCAAGGTTCAGGACATAAAGAAAAGCAGCCTTACATTTGCACCAGAAGCCGGTTCACAGAGGCTTAGAAATGTTATAAATAAAGGACTTACAGAAGAAAATATATTAAACGGAGCGGCAGAAGCATTTGCCGGAGGCTGGAACAGGGTAAAACTTTATTTTATGCTTGGTCTTCCGACAGAAACAGAAGATGACATGAAAGGTATCGCATGGCTCTCAGAAAAAGTTGCAAAGAAATATTATGAGATTCCAAAAGACCAGCGAAACGGTAAGTGCCAGATTGTTGCAAGTTCATCTTTCTTTGTTCCAAAACCATTTACACCGTTCCAGTGGGCAAAAATGAACACACGTGATGAATTTTTACAGAAAGCCTATCTTGTCAATGACGAATTTAAACAGCAGCTTAATAAAAAGAGCCTTAAATATAACTATCACGATGCAGATACTACAATATTAGAAGGTGTGCTCGCAAGAGGTGACAGAAAAGTCGGACAGGTTATTTTAAAAGCTTATCAGAAAGGCTGTATTTATGATGCGTGGTCTGAATATTTTGATTTTGACAAATGGTGTGAAACATTTGAAGAAGAAGGTATAGATATGGATTTCTATACTACAAGAGAGCGCGACATAGATGAAATATTCCCATGGGATTTTATAGATATAGGTGTGACAAAAGATTTCCTTATTAAAGAATGGCAGCGCGCCCATGAAGAGACTGTTACAAGCAACTGCAGAGTTAAATGTTCAGGCTGTGGTGCGGCTAAATTTAAAGGAGGTGTATGCTTTGAAAATAAGAATTAAATTTAAGAAAACCGGAGCAATGAAATTTGTCGGTCATCTTGATACAATGAGATATTTCCAAAGAGCAATAAGACGGGCCGGCATAGACATTTCTTACACAACAGGGTTCAGTCCGCACCCTATTATGTCATTTGCCCTTCCTCTCGGTGTAGGTGTTGAAAGTGAAGGAGAGTATTTTGACATTCAGGTAAATTCAACTGACTCATCAGAACATTCAATAAAATTTCTTAATGAACAGATGGCTGAAGGAATTGAAATTTTATCTTACAGACAACTTCCGGATGATGCCAAAAAATCTATGTCTTTAGTTGAAGCGGCAGACTATGTTCTTACACTCCGCGAAGGTTATACACTTTTTGATGGTTTTAAGGAAGGTCTTGATTCTTTCTATTCCCAGCCTGAAATTAATATTGTAAAACAGACAAAGAAGAGTGAGCGAGAGCTTGATATTAAACCACTCATTTTTAAATTAGATTTTCATGACGAAAAAATCTATATGCAGCTAAAAGCAGGAAGTGTTGATAATATAAAACCCGGACTTGTGCTGGAAGCTTTTTACAGGTATATCGGAAATGAAATGCCTGAATTTGCTTTTCAGGTAAGAAGACTTGATTTATATACGAAAAATGCTGATAATGAATTTGTTTCTCTTGAAAAATCAGGAGCTGAGATAAAATGAAAAAACTGATTATTACTAAAATGCCCGTCAATAACACGCAAATGACAGTAAGTGCGCACTGTGACGATTTTAAATTAAAACAGATAGAATTTAACCGCAACATTGAATACCGGATTGGTAATATATATGTTGGCAAGGTAAAAAAAATAGTAAAAAATATTCAGGCGGCATTTGTTGAAATCGGTAAAAATAAAGAATGTTAACTTGCATTATCTGACTTAAAGCATGCAATATTTTTAAATAAAACAAGTGAAAACAAACCACTTTGTGCCGGTGATGAGCTTCTTGTGCAGATTATAAAAGAACCAATCAAAACA